>JBCAZO010000434.1:0-2729 GCA_038532975.1 Pseudomonadota bacterium | reverse complement strand
TTCTTTGAGTTTTAAAATTTCAAAATTCACCAGATCGTCCCAATTCGCAATCCAGCTGTCAAAGGTTTCGGGCGCGTTTGTTTCCATCAGCTGATAACAGACATCATCATCCGCGCTGAGCCAGCTGTCGATATATCGCAAGCCCTTGGGCAACATGCGGCCTTTTTCATGGTATCGCGCGTAAACCGGGCCGGACTGCCCGGATTTGAATCGCTCGATCACCATGAAACGCGGCATCACATCCCGCCCTGCCCTGGAATCCAGGTTGTTCCGGCAAGAGGAACCTTGGCCATCGCTGCGGCTTCGACGGTCAAAGCCTGCAAATCTTCCGGCTCAAGGTTGTTCACGTGGTTCTTCCCACAGGCCCGCGCCAGTGTTTGCGCTTCAAGCGTCATCACTTTGAGGTAGTTGTTGAGCCTGCGCCCCGCCTCGACCGGATCAAGCCGCTTGGCCAGTTCGGGGTCCTGCGTGGAAATCCCCGCGGGGTCCCTACCCTCGTGCCAGTCATCATAGGCCCCGGCAGTACTGCCAAGAGCCTGATACTCCGCTTCCCATTTGGGATCATTGTCGCCAATCGCCACCATGGCCGCCGTGCCAATGCTCACCGCATCCGCGCCAAGCGCCAGGGCCTTGGCCACATCGGCGCCCGAGCGAATGCCGCCCGAGACGATGAGCTGCACCTCTCGGTGCATATTCAGCTCTTGCAGCGCCGCCACGGCCTCTCGGATACAGGCCAGCGTTGGGATGCCGACATGTTCAATGAACACATCCTGCGTCGCCGCCGTACCGCCTTGCATGCCGTCGATCACAACCACATCGGCCCCAGCCTTTACCGCCAGCGTAGTGTCAAAGAAGGGCCGCGCCGCGCCGACTTTCACGTAAATCGGTTTCTCCCAGCCCGTGATCTCGCGCAGCTCCAGGATTTTAATCTCAAGGTCATCCGGCCCCGTCCAATCGGGATGCCGACAGGCCGAGCGCTGGTCGATGCCCTTGGGCAAAGTCCGCATCTCGGCCACACGGTCAGAAATCTTTTGGCCCAGAAGCATACCACCGCCGCCGGGCTTGGCCCCTTGGCCAACCACAACCTCAATAGCGTCGGCCTTGCGCAGATCAACGGGGTTCATGCCATACCGGCTGGGCAGGTACTGATAGACAAGCCGCTCTGATTGCCCCCGTTCCTCCGGCGTCATCCCACCATCCCCGGTTGTGGTGGACGTACCGGCCATGGTCGCGCCCCGGCCTAAAGCTTCCTTCGCCTGCGCGCTGAGAGCGCCAAAACTCATGCCCGCAATGGTGATCGGGATTTTCAGCTCAATCGGCTTTTTGGCAAATCGCGTTCCCAATGTCACTGACGTCTCACATTTCTCACGATACCCTTCCAACGGGTATCGCGACATGGACGCCCCCAGAAATACCAGATCATCGAAATGCGGCACCTTGCGTTTCGCCCCACCACCGCGAATGTCATAAATGCCCGTCGCCGCCGCGCGGCGGATTTCCGCATTCACTTCGGGTGTGAAGGTGTTGGAATAACGCGGTAAAGTTTGCGGTGCGGTCTTGTCATCCTTGGCCATGATCGCTCTCCTCAATACGCGTTGTCGATGTTGAAATTATAGAGCTGCCTGACAGAGCCATAGCGCTTGAAGTCGTTCGGGTCCGCATCAATCTCAGCCGCAGCCAGCAATTCAGTCAGTTTGGCGATATGCTCAGCCCGCATCTCCTTTTCAACGCAATCCGCGCCCAGAGATTTAACCGATCCGCGCACAAACAACTTTGCCTCATAAATGGAATCGCCCAAAGCGTCACCAGCATCGCCGCACACCACCATATGCCCCGCCTGCGCCATGAAGGCCGACATGTGGCCCACATTGCCGCCCACGACAATGTCGATGCCCTTCATCGAGATGCCGCAACGGGACGATGCATTGCCCTTGATCACCAAAAGCCCGCCATGCCCGGTCGCCCCGGCATATTGACTGGCATCGCCTTCGACCACGACCTTACCACTCATCATGTTCTCAGCAGCACCAGGTCCGACATTGCCTTTCACATGCACTGTCGCCTGTTGGTTCATGCCAGCACAGTAATAGCCGGTTGAGCCATTTACCGTGACCTCAATGGGCGCATCCAGACCAACGGCAATCGCATGGCTGCCGCGGGGGTTGATCACATCCCAGGCGGTCTCATTGGTATTCTGCGCCTGAGCCTGCAAGGTCTCATTCAGCGCGCGCAGGCCGTTGGCCTCTAGGTCAAATGTCTGCATGTCAGTGTGTCCAGAAATAAACAGTGGCGGGTTCAGGTTCCCAAACCTTGGCGTCTTCGATACCCGGCAGGTTCACCAAGGCGCGGTACTCACTACCGAAGGCCACATATTGATCGGTTTCGGCCATCACGGCGGGTTTGCAGGCGATGGGATCGCGCACCACGCCAAAACCATCCTTGGTCCCGACCACAAAGGTGTAAAAGCCATCCAGATCGTCAATGCCAGCTTCCAGCGCCTCTCCCAGGGTCGCACCCTCTTTCATCTTCCACGTCAAATAAGCCGCCGCCACCTCGGTGTCGTTTTCCGTCTCCACGGTCACGCCTTCGCGCGCCAATTTGCGACGCAGCGAATTGTGATTGCTCAGCGAACCATTGTGCACAAGGCATTGATCCGCCCCGGTGGAAAAAGGATGTGCGCCCAAGGTTGTGACCGCACTTTCCGTAGCCATGCGCGTGTGACCGATGCC
>JBCAZO010000433.1:0-2735 GCA_038532975.1 Pseudomonadota bacterium | reverse complement strand
GTTGAAACATGCCCTGGCGTCATCGTGGCGAAAAATCGCCGAGTCCGCTTTTCTCCGGTTCAATACACTGATTTCAAAACAAAAACGGGCCACATTACGCAGCCCGTTTTCAGAAAGACTTGTTTTGTGTGACCCAGCGTTAATTCGCCTGTCGCCGCAAGAAGGCAGGGATTTCGATCTGTTCTTCCTCTTCCGCGCGCGGCTCTGGCGCGGCCTGGCTTGACTGAACCGGAGGCTGCTGGCGCGTTTGACGCGGCGTTTCTGGTGCACTTTCGGCTGCGTGCCCCGTCATACGGTTGATCAGCGAATTGATCCCAAAGCGCGGTTTTTCGGCTTGAGGTTCCGCCACAGGCGCTGCAGCGGCGGGTGCCGCAGCGAGCGATGCAGCCGGGGCGCGCTGAACAGCGGCTTGCAAGTGCCTTCAAATCGAGGGTGTGGGACAGAGGTTTGTCGTGCAGACAACGATCAACATTCCAGCGACGTTTGAAGGCGTCGGCTTGCACTCGGGTGAGCCGTGCTCAATGACGATTCGCGAAGCAGGCGTGGATCACGGTATCGTTTTCCGCCGCATGGATGTGTCTGCCGATCAACAGGATCTGCCTGCGATCTGGGACAAGGTGAACCAGTCGCCGCTTTGCACACGTTTGCAGAACGATGCCGGTGTGACCCTGTCGACCATCGAACATATTATGGCGGCCTTGTGTGGCTGTGGCGTACACAATGCGCTAATCGAAGTGTCCGGCCCCGAAGTGCCGATCCTCGACGGCAGTTCGGCGAAATTTGTCCAGGGTATTCTGGCAGCGGGTGTCCGCCCGCTTGATGCGCCGATCAAAGCGTTGCGGGTGCTCAAACAGGTTGAGGTTCGTCGCGGTGACGCGCTGGCGCGGCTTTTGCCAAACGATACACTGACCATCGAGTTCAAGATCGAGTTTGAAGATTCAGCTATCGGCGCGCAGAGCAAAGTGCTCAACATGGCCAATGGCAGCTTTGTACGAGAGCTATCAACGTCGCGCACCTTCTGCCGTCAGGCGGATGTTGATGCGATGCAGGCGAATGGCCTGGCTCTGGGCGGAAGCTCAGGTGAAAATGCGGTTGTTTTCGACGGCGACCGTGTTCTGAGTCCGGGTGGTTTGCGTCAACCGGATGAACCTGTACGCCACAAGATGCTGGATGCTCTGGGCGACCTGGCTTTGGCTGGTCTGCCGATTCTGGGACATTACCAAGGTGAGCGTGCGGGTCATGCACTGACCAACGATTTGCTGCGCGCCCTCTTTGCCGACCCTGAGGCCTTTGAAGTGGTCACGTGTGATGCCGCAATGGCTGCACGTTTGCCAGGTGCGGGCGTGCATTGGGGCGAAATTCCTGAGGTTGCGTGACCTTACATCACATCTGACGCAGCAAATGTGCCAAAGACGTTTTGCACCGGAAAATTATATGCTAGGACGCCAAAGGGCAGGGCGAAATCCCTGCGGAGTGTGGGTCACTAAAGGGAACGTGCAGGCATGACTGGCGGCAAATCGCGGATTTGGTTGGCGCCCCTGGTGGTGAGTGCAGCAATTCTGGCTGGTTGCGGTGGCGTCGGCGGTAAGATCGAACGTGGTCAGATCGACTATGAGAACTTTACCGCTGAGCAGATTTATGGCCGGGCCGAATTTGATCTGGCTCGGGGACGCCATGAACAGGCGGCTACGCTATTTGCCGAGGTTGAAAGGCTCTATCCCTTTTCTGAATGGGCCAAACGCGCCGTGATCATGCAGGCCTTTGCCCATCACAAGGATGAAGATTACGAAAGCAGCCGCGCCGCTGCGCAGCGCTATATCGATGTCTATCCTGCCGATGGCGACGCGGCCTATGCGCAATACCTTCTGGCGCTCAGCTACTATGACCAGATTGACGAAGTGGGCCGTGACCAGGGGTTGACCTTTCAGGCGCTGCAAAGCCTGCGTGAGGTGATTGAGCGCTATCCAGACAGCGAATATGCCAGCTCGGCGATTCTCAAGTTTGACCTTGCCTTTGACCATCTCGCGGCCAAGGAAATGGAGATCGGTCGCTACTATCTGCGCCGTGATCACTTTACGGCTGCGATCAACCGGTTCCGCGTGGTGGTTGAGGATTTCCAGACAACAACCCACACCGCTGAGGCGCTGCACCGTCTGGTCGAGGCGTATCTTTCGCTGGGGCTGACCGATGAAGCCAGAACAGCTGGTGCTATCCTCGGTCATAACTTTCAGGCAACCGAATGGTATGAAGACAGTTATGCTCTGCTCACCGGCCGGGGTCTGACATTAGAGGCGGCAGGCGACAACTGGCTGCGTCAGGTTTACCGTCAGATGATTCAGGGCCGCTGGCTCTGATCGGCGGACAAGGGGCGCTCTATGCTGCGCGCGCTTGATATTCGCGACATCCTCATCATCGACCGGTTGGAGTTGAACTTTCAGCCGGGGCTCAATGTGCTGACCGGGGAAACCGGGGCGGGTAAGTCGATTTTGCTCGATTCCCTGGGCTTCGTGCTGGGTTGGCGTGGTCGCGCTGATCTCGTGCGGCAGGGCGCTGCGCAAGGCGAAGTGCTGGCCGAGTTTGACCTGTCCCCGGATCATCCCGCGCATGCCGTCTTGCAAGAGGCCGGTCTTCCCCGTGATGACACGCTGATATTGCGTCGGGTGAACACGGCCGAGGGGCGCAAGACGGCGTGGGTTAATGATCGGCGCTGTTCGGGTGAGGTGCTGCGGGCCCTG
>JBCAZO010000432.1:0-2747 GCA_038532975.1 Pseudomonadota bacterium | reverse complement strand
CATCAAGATCATCGGAAAAACAAATGAGTTTTGTTGGGATATCGCTAATCTGCTCAAAAGCCTGCCGCACCATAGTCGTGCGCAGCACCTCGCCGAAGGTGCCGATATGCGGCAAGCCCGACGGACCATAGCCCGTCTCAAACAGAACATACCCCTTTTCAGGAGGCGCTTTCTCATACCGTTTGAGCAAGCGACGCGCTTCTTCAAAAGGCCAGGCTTTCGAGCTTAGGGCAGCATCGCGTAGATCAGACATCTCATTCTCCGATTGGTGAGTCTTATCGATAAGACAAGACCGTCCGCTTCCTATTGCCGAGGGGCGGCACAGTCAATATTCTGCGCTGCGACAAGACATGCCAAAGGAAAGCCAATGAGCGAGCAGACCCCTCATCCCCTCAGCCCCCAGGATTGCCTGGTGATGGTCATGATCGCCGTCTCGGCCTCGGATGAGGACATCCGAACGTCGGAATTGGTCAAGATAGAATCTGCTGTGAACAACCTTCCGGTTTTTGCGGATTATGACGCAGACCGCATCAAGATCGTGGCGCAAATTGTGTTTGATCTCTTCAGTGTCGAGGACGGTCTGGACGCGCTCTTTGGGTTGGTCCGCGACAATCTCGAAGAACGTCTCTACGAGACAGCCTATGCGTTGGCCTGCGACGTGGCAGCGGCAGACGGCACACTGGATGAGACGGAGCTGCGCATTCTTGAAGAAATCCGCTATGAGTTGAATATCGACCGCCTGCATGCCGCTGCCATCGAACGCGGCTCTAGGGCGCGTCATCTGAAAGGCTGATTCTAAACGATTTATATGGTTTCTTTGATTTTCCGCTTTTGTTTCAAGGGCGCTTTGAGGTTTAGTGAGACTTATTCGAAGAGAGGTTCATCATGCGCCCAGTCTTCATCAACATTCGCTGCAAACCCGGCACGTCCTATAAAGTCGCCGAAGAGATTGCCTTGCGCGAGATTCACTCCGAGCTTTATTCGACCTCGGGCCCGTTTGACCTTTTGCTCAAACTCTACGTGCCAGAGGGCGAGGACATCGGAAAATTCATCAATGACAAACTGCTCGACATTGCTCAGATCGAGCGCACAGAAACAACGCTGACATTCAAGGCGTTTTAGAAAAACACTTGGGAGGATAAACATGAAACTGAAAACACTCGTGGCCGCGGCCGCGCTTACGGCGCTGGGGTCGCTTGCACTGGCGGGCAGCCATCAGTCCAACGTCAAGGTCGGCATGATCACTACACTTTCAGGCGGCGGCGCCGGGCTTGGCATCGACGTACGTGACGGCTTTTTGCTGGCGGTGAAAATGTCAGGAAACGATCACATCGAAGTTGTGGTTGAGGACGATCAGCGGAAACCCGACATCGCGGTGCAGTTGGCCGACAAGATGATTCAGTCCGAAAAGGTGGATGTTCTCACCGGGATTATCTGGTCGAACCTTGCCATGGCGGTGGTGCCTGCGGCCACTGCGCAGGGCAAATTCTACCTTTCCCCCAATGCTGGGCCTTCGGCTCTGGCAGGTGCGGGGTGCCACCCGAACTACTTCAACGTGGCCTGGCAAAACGACAACCTGCACGAGGCCGCTGGAGGTTATGCCAATGCTGCGGGGTTTAAGAACTCCTTTATCCTGGCCCCGAACTATCCAGCGGGTGCAGATGCCTTGACTGGGTACAAACGCATTTATGAAGGCGAGTTGGCAGGTGAAATTTTCACTGAGCTAGGACAGAAAGATTATGCGGCGGAACTGGCACAGATCCGTGCCTCTGGCGCAGACAGCATCTTCTTCTTCCTGCCCGGCGGCATGGGTATTTCCTTTCTCAAGCAATATGCCGACAGCGGTATCGACCTTCCAGTGGTTGGCCCTGCCTTCAGCTTTGACCAGGGCATCTTGCAAGCCGTGGGTGACGCAGCCCTCGGTGTGAAAAACACCAGCCAGTGGAACAAAGACATCGATAACGAAGCCAACAAAGCCTTTGTGGAGGCATTCCAGGCTGAATATGGCCGCCTCCCGTCGCTTTATGCATCGCAAGGCTATGACACAGCAAACCTTTTGCTGTCAGCCATGGCGTCGGCGGACATCAACGATCCAGATGCGTTCCGCGCGGCGTTGAAAGCTGCAGATTTTGCCTCTGTGCGCGGGGACTTCGCCTTTGCCGACAACCATCACCCGATCCAGGACATCTATGTCCGCGAGGTGATCAAGGAAGATGACGTGTTTACCAACAAGATCCTAAACGTGGCACTTGAAGACCATTCGAACGTCTATGTCGGCGACTGCAAAATGTAAGCACAGCCTTATTTTCAAGAGAAAAGCCGCTTCAAGATGAGGCGGCTTTTTTTCTTTGTGAGTTAAGAACTTGGGCATAGTTCTTTCAAAGGACAGCTCTCGCAGATCGGACGGGAATGCCGACATATCTCCTGCCCATGGCGTTTCATTAGTGTATGGTGATCATCACAGTCTTTGGCCTTCCAATGACTTGGCAATCTCGGCATTACGCAATCATGCGTCTGAGTAAAATTCCACTTGGCATCTACGATTTTCAGCCGCTTTAGAATACGCAGGTGATGCGTATCAATCACCAATGTCGGCTTTTGCAACGTGCTGAAATTCAGCACTGCAGAGGATACTTTACGCCCAATCCCGGGCAAACGCTCTAACCAAGCGTGAGCGTCGCGAACCGAAAAAGCACCGAGATGATCTAACGATAGTGTTCCATCCGGACTGGAAATCTGTACCAGTG
>JBCAZO010000431.1:0-2750 GCA_038532975.1 Pseudomonadota bacterium | reverse complement strand
GGTTTGTAATAGCTTATGAAATGCGGACCATTCCGGGGTTTTTTTCAACGACGCGATCTTTGCTTTGTGCCAGGCACAGGCCTCGTGATGCAGTCGGTTAAGCTCGTCGTCCTGCATTATAGCCTCGAATTCTACCCGAGTCCTTTCTGCGACTGCAACGAGAGAGGTGTCTTCTTCAATATTGAGGTTCATATCAGCCCAATATGCCACGCCCTGATCGCGATCTACGTGGTTGGTGCGACCGCGATCTCTTTTGACTAAAAAGCTGTCAACAGAGCGGACCGAATAATGGTGCAAGCGTGCAAAACTATGGTCAAATTTAGCATAGGCCGACCAACCGGTTCCAAAATAAGCCTCGGGCATGGGCTTGCCGCCGGCATCTTTCCAAACGAAGCCATCAGGCCGGCCATGAAACTTTGGGCGGTGAACACCGATTTTACGAATATCGTCTGAAGGACGGAAAATCGTCTTGAGACCTAACCCGCGGTATTTCTCCCGGAACGCTTCAGGTGCTCCCCAGGTGAAGTTTTCATGGATGAACTCATCACGATAGGCGGTCTGCCCACCACACCCAAACAGCTTCCAGCAAAACGAAATTGCATCCGCCTCGCCCACAGCGTCAAAGAGCGCTGGCAAGGTTCCATCGCCCACGCGTATATTTAGAAATTCATCACAATCTGCGCAGATGATCCAATCAGCCTTTTTGTAGACATCATGCGCCAACGCCCGTCGCAAGGCCACGCGTTGCGGACTTGCGCCTTTCTTGAACTTGTTCGCGACGTGATGTGCAAGGCCGAGTGCTTCCAACCTCTGCGCTATTGTGTCGGTGCCATCCTCGCAATCATTTGTGTAGATCAGAAAATCCTTAAATCCGATCGCCCGGTGAAACGCGACCCATTCCAACATGAAGGGGCCTTCGTTCTTCATCGTGGTCACAATTGCACAATATGCATCAGATCTAGCAACGGTCTGAGCATTCTGCGGTGGGCTCGCTGGCCTGGCGGATAGAGCGTTTTCTTCGTCCGCTTCAGGCAACAGATCTTTTGACTGCATAAACTGTTCGCCAACACCTTCTGCTTTAGTACCTTTGCTCTCCAGCCGTTGAACTCGCCGCAATCTTTTGCGAAACGCCACTGCAAACCGATCCGCAATCTCGTCCCGGCCTTGATCTTGGAAATAAGCGGCTACAGCACCTTTGTACCACCTCAAATCCCGGCGTCCTCGATAAAGACGATAAAATTCAACCTCATCGAGTTCACCGAAAATCACCGCGTTCATCACCGGTTTCAGTGCATTTATCTTACGCAGAAACACAGCTGTCTTGTGGTTTGAATGGCGGCAATTGAAGACTTGAATGTTGTCGCCCTCAAACCGGCTCACGTGCTGTTTGTCCAGTTCATGATAAGGATCATAAAAGATATTCACCCGGCCCAGTTTCGCCGTGAGTTTAGAAGCATCCGACAAAGGTAGGGTCCAGTCCTGCCGCCGCCCGCCCTCATACCGCGTCTCCCAAGGTACGATATCGGTATCAAGAGTGCTTTGCGGATTGACCGAAATGATATGTGCGCCGGGGACAAGAGAGCCAAAAGCAATCGCTGCAAATCCGCCCATCGACACACCGGCGAAAATGACCCGGTCATAGCCTTCGAAAAACCCCTCGTCAGCCAATTTCTGGAACCGCTCAATCAAGTCTGCGTCGCGATACCAGTCCGCCACATGCGCCATCACGCCCAGATGCGAGATGTTGATATCCTTGGCAAACTTGAACGCCCACGGCTCGCGGCCAAGGGACCGGTCACTCACATTTGACAGGTTGTCAAATGTCACCAACAGCCGCTTCACAGGTCTTTGGACAAACAAAAGCGAGTGCCGCAAGCGCCTTTCTAGGAACCCTTCTGCGTCGCCCCCGGGACGCAATTCATCGAACCAGAGCGGTAGCTCTGGTGCATCTGATGTCTCGGTGTCCTGCTCTGCCATGACCCGGTCTTATACAAGCTACGTTCAAAAGCCTGGTAAATACCCAGGCCAGACTGCCTTTTGAGCACTATAGGCCTGCGCGGCAAACCGGTGCAACACTCGTGTTGAATCACAAAAACTGTTGCTATTCCAGAAACAATCTCATTTCATTGTTTCCAAATACCTGCTCTTCTTTCTTGTCACAAATACCCAACGCGCCAAAGGCGTAAAGAAAACCCCCACCAGTATCACTGGCGGGGGTCTCAGTACTAGTGAACTACGGCATCATCCGGGCGTTCGCGGTTGGTACTGCCCACCCGGTCCCCGATAATCAGCCCTTCCGCACCCGCACTTACCGGCACGGTGCTGCCATCCAGCACATCTCCGGCCAGCAACGCCTCTGCCAGCGGATCCTGAAGCGCCTTTTGAATGACCCTTTTAAGGGGCCGCGCACCATAGACCGGGTCATAGCCTTCATCGGCCAGCCATGTCTTGGCCGCGTTATCCAACTCTAGCGTGATCTTCCGGCTTGCCAGACGTTTCATCAAACGGCCCAGCTGAATGTCCACGATGCCATCCATCTGGTCGCGGTTGAGACGGTCAAATACCACGATCTCGTCCAGCCGGTTGAGGAACTCGGGCCGGAAATGCGACCGTACCGCATCCATGACATCTCGCCGCGCATCTGATGCGTCCGCCCCTTCAGGCAACTGGCTCAGCGCCTGGCTTCCAAGGTTCGATGTCAGAATGATCAGCGTCTGCTTGAAATCGACCGTCCGGCCCTGACCATCCGT
>JBCAZO010000430.1:0-2752 GCA_038532975.1 Pseudomonadota bacterium | reverse complement strand
ATGATAGGTCTCATCCGTTTTGATAAGCGGGCGCTTCATCACGGTAGGGTGGGCCTGCAGCAACGCGAGGGACGCACGCGCACGATCCTCATCAGACAAGGCCCGCCATGTCGTCGACCGCGTGTTGATCAGCGCATCGCCAAAGGTTTCCAGGGCCGCCTCCAGCACTGAGGCAGGCACACCCTGCTCCCGAACATCCACGAATTCAGCCTCTGGCAACGCTTTTCGCGCCTTCCGGCAGGTGTCGCATGACTTCAGTCCAAACATCCGCATGAATTGTCCCCCCGTTTCGATCAAATTTCAGGCATGAAGCAGCCTAAAGGCAACGTCATCCTTGATTTTTTTCAGGCGAAGGCAATCTCATAAATTGTGGAGGCAAAGCGTGTCTGTTGGCACCCGGCGCCGAAGCGGCAAAGTCCCCCAGTGCGTGGAATTGGGGTAAGAAAGCAAGGCGAATAGGAGGCACGGGATATGCCGGTTGGCACCGTGAAGTGGTTCAACACCACGAAAGGTTACGGATTTATCGCCCCCGAAGAGGGCGGCAAGGACGTATTTGTACATATTTCGGCAGTTGAACGGTCTGGCCTTACGGGGCTTGCCGACAACCAGAAAGTCAGCTTCGAGCTGCTGGAGGGCCGCGATGGCCGCCAGATGGCCGGCGATCTGAAGCTGCTCTGACGCGGGTGCGCGGCTTCGGCCAAGCCGTTTGAAACACCCTCGTGCTATCCAATCAGTGCGGCGCCTTTTTTGGTTTCGCCATCTGGATCTGTGTGTCGTCGGCAAACGCGCGCCGCGACCCAGTTCCGTAAAATATTACATTTTTTCAAGGGGTTAAGCCGGATCCCGTGACCGCGTTTCCCACGCTTCGCCCATAGCTACTATGCAGGAATTGCCCGTGGCATAGCGGATGACAAGCGTCCAATCCCCGGACTCGTTTGTCCAAATCTCCATCATTTGGTCGGGGCCGCGGAGGCCGGAGGATTGTTTTTCGGAGCCGTATTGCTTGGTGAGACGGGTGTGGAGCAACTCGGTGGGTGAGCAAATCACTTCGGCCAGCGGTCCGGCGGCGAGCGGAGAGGCAAGAAGAAGAACAAGAGATGTGGCTGTGAACTGCTTGATTTTGTTTATCATATTCGCACTGTAACAGATTTATGAAAGCCTGTGGGTAACTTTCTGTGTCAGGCCTGTCGCAGATGCAAACAAAAGATGAACGGCCCGCCCGCCCTGTTAACCACGCCCAACCCCGTGCGGAGCGAAGCGGCCTGGGGCCCCGGATGAGGGCTAAACGTACGATTTGACGGTGAAATTGTACGGTTTCATCCCACGGACAAACCCCAATTCTGAGCCCGTTTTGGGCAAACCTTACGTTTTGCAGGCGAATTCGTACAATTTGGATGTGGGCGGAGAAAGCGGGCGCAAAACTCCTTAAGATGCACAGAATTTGAGCAAACGCCCCGATTTGCCAATTAAGCGGCACTTAGGAGCGCGAGGCGCCAATTTGAGAGGTTAGTCCCGCGCGAAACCGGCCATTCGACCCGACGGCGGAGGCGCTCGCGACAAATCAGACGGTACCGGTCATAATGTCTGATAATTATCTCATTTGCTGCTTTCTCGAACGGATCATCGACAACCAACACCCCAAGCCGTGCGAGCGCAGGGCCGTGTGGTGATTGCCGGTTCGCGTAGCGACAAACGATCCGGGGGATCGTTTTAGGCAATCACGGGCGGAGCCCCGGGGGCGTTTGGACATGGCGCGGAGCCGCGTCAGCGTCGGGCCGCCGGGCGGCGCATCTTTGCTTTGAGCGGCGCGATTAATGGTGGTGATGGGAGTTATCTTGCCGGGGCGGGGTGCTGATGGGGACGTCGCGCCGGCTCAGCGGCTTTGCCGCGTGACCCGGCAGCGTATCGCATAGCGATGCGCGAGAGGGCCGGGGGATTACCGCGTACGGAGCCGGGACAGCGCCGGGCCGCGGGATGGCGCAGCTTCGGTTGTGCGGCGCGGTTTATGGTGGTGATGGGAGTTATTTTGCCGGGGCGGGGTGCTGGTGGTGAGGTAGCGCCGGCCCGGGGGGCGGTCTATTCGTGCATTGCTACGCAATACACTGTCAGATTACGCGGCAGAGCCGCTTATCCGGCGCTGGCACGGCGGCCTGCGGCCTTGATTCCGTGCCGTTAGATTCGATCGCAAAACCCATATCTATTTCCGCATTCAATCAAACCCAGCTGTCACTTTACTTACTGTGCGGTCGTTACCCTCGCTCACGGTTTGGATCAGACATGACTTCTACCTACGACTGCGCAGAACACTCGACTATAAATTTCGGCTTTTGAAATTATGTATTTCAAGGCGCCTAAATTACTTGAAAAGCGATTACCGATGATCACATTAAAAATTTTAGCGATTCGATTGAGCTAATAAAAGTGGGGAAACATGGTTGACGATAATTCGAATGATAAAGAACGCGATGGCATGAACGTTATTAACCTTCCCGAAGACTTTCGCCCAATTTCCAAAGACGAAAGCCTTTATTCGGAGTCGCAAAAGTACGAAATTTTCGGTCTTCGGCAAGAGATGAACCAGTACATGCACCACCAATTTTTAGTAGAAAACTTCACGCTGACTGCAGCCGCAGTATCATTCACGTTCATGCTTTCGATAAACTCTGGTTCAGAACAGATTGAGTCTCTCATACCAGTATCCCAAATGATAGCAGAAGCTGTGCAAGCAAGGGTTATTTCGTCAGCCATGTTT
>JBCAZO010000429.1:0-2778 GCA_038532975.1 Pseudomonadota bacterium | reverse complement strand
TGCAATCGAAACTGGAGGGCGAGGCCGGGGCGTTTGCACCCGCGCTGATAAGGCCATGCGCGTGCGTGTGATCCATTGCCCCTGCCCCGGCGGTCTCAGACGCAGAACCGGTGTGCGAGTGTAACCCACCGCTCCCAGCCGCTGAAACCAGGCATGGCGCTGAAAATCGAACCCGCCGGGTTCTACCGGCCCTCCCGGTGGGGACAGGTGGGCCGTCATGGTCAGGATGGTGCCAGGCGTAAGCGGCACAATCGGTGCGTCGCCGTGCAGCGCCACACGCACACGCGCGGGTATTTCGTCCATCGGAATGCCGGTCAAAACGACCTTGTCCAATGTTAAGCGCAAAGCATCTGAGGCCGATCGATCCAGTGCTACAAGCCGCCCCTGGACCGGCCCGTAGTATCGCCACCCAAGAACCGGTTCTGTCAGCACATGCGCTCGCGCTCCGGTCAAGACCCCGCCAAGAGCCACAAGTGACAAAGCCCAGAGCACCGGGCGAATCTCGGGTGCCAGCCAGCGACCGGCGACAAGGACCACAGTTACTCCCAACCCCAAAGCGGCATAATGCGCCGCGCCAGGTTCAAATTTCAAAAGAAAATACCCTCCGATTCCCATAGCCAGAAACACCGGCACCCAGCCGAAAAGATACCCGCGTTGAGACAACCATACCAACGTGATGGTCTGGCACAGCCGAACCGCAAAAGCGTGCGCATGGCTCAAGGCTTGTTTCCTGTGCAGCGGCTGGGTAGACAGACCTCGCCGGTTTGCGCGCAAGCTTGGCCTCTGCCTCTTACTGAAAGGTTAACGTTTTCATGCCGCAAAAGGTTGTGACCCGTTTTGCCCCCTCGCCTACGGGCTATCTCCATATTGGTGGGGCACGCACAGCGCTCTTTAACTGGCTCTATGCGCGGGGCCGTGGCGGGACGTTTCTCTTGCGGATTGAGGATACCGACCGCGCTCGCTCTACGCCCGAGGCCACACAGGCTATTCTGGACGGCATGGCCTGGCTCGGGCTTGACCATGACGGGGACGTGATAAGCCAGTTTGACCGGGCAGATCGTCATGCCGAAGTTGCACATCAACTCCTGGCGGAGGGCAAGGCCTACAAATGCTTCTCCACGCAGGAGGAAATTCAGGCGTTTCGCGACGCGGCCCGCGCCGAAGGCCGTTCGACTCTTTTTCGCAGCCCCTGGCGCGATGCGGACCCGGCCGCTCATCCTGACGCGCCCTATGTGATCCGGATCAAGGCACCTCAGACGGGCAACACGGTCATACAGGATCAGGTGCAGGGTGATGTGACCATTCGAAACGACCAGCTCGATGACATGGTTCTGTTACGCAGCGATGGCACACCCGTCTACATGCTGGCCGTGGCAGTGGATGATCATGATATGGGTGTCACGCATGTGATCAGAGGCGATGATCATCTCAACAATGCCGCGCGTCAGATGATGGTGTTTGAGGCTATGGGCTGGGACATCCCCGTCTGGGCGCATATCCCTCTGATCCATGGCCCGGATGGCAAAAAACTCTCAAAACGCCATGGTGCGCTTGGGGTCGATGAGTACCAGAAAATGGGCTATCCGGCGGCAGGCATGCGCAATTACCTCACCCGGCTGGGCTGGAGCCACGGCGACGATGAATTTTTCACGGATGCACAGGCAAAAGAGTGGTTCGACCTGAGCGGAATTGGCAAATCCCCGGCTCGGTTTGACTTCAAAAAACTGGAGAATCTCTGCGGCCAGCATATCGCCTCGGCTAACGATGCTGCACTGCTGCATGAATTGGAGAGTTTTCTGGCCTCAACCGGTGCGAATAGTCTGCCGGCAGCAAAACGTGATCTGTTTTCATCGGGCATGTACTGCCTCAAAGAACGCGCCAAAACCTTCCCGGAACTTATTGATAAAGCGGAGTTTATACTTTCGGATCGACCTATCGAACCAGATGACAAATCCACAAGTCAACTTGATATTGTATCCCGTGGTATACTGAAAGAATTGACGCCGCGACTGCAAGATGTTACGTGGTCCAGAGACGCTTTGGAGGCCGCATCGATGGCCTTCGCGGAGACCAAGGACATCAAGTTCGGTAAGCTCGCCGGCCCCTTGCGGGCAGCCCTTGCAGGACGAAGCGCAACACCCAGTGTGTTTGACATGATGCTGGTACTTGGGCGGGAGGAATCTCTGGCCCGAATAAACGACGCGGCCCAAGGTCAGGCTTAACCAAGCCTAAAGGGTCGCGGGACTATGCACTGCGTGATGTCCTAGGATATCCGCGAGACGATGGAGAACCCGATGGCTGAAAGCAAAAAATCCGCAAAACTGACGATTGACGGCAATGAATATGATCTGCCGATCTATTCGCCAACAGCCGGGCCGGATGTCATCGACATTCGCAAGCTCTATGGTCAGGCGGGTGTGTTCACCTACGACCCCGGCTTTACCTCGACAGCCTCCTGCGACAGCACGATCACCTTCATCGATGGCGGCAAGGGTGAGTTGCTGCACCGGGGCTATCCAATTGATCAGCTTGCAGAAAAGTCGCATTATCTTGAAGTGTGCTACCTCCTGCTCTACGGCGAGCTGCCGGATGCGGCGACGCTGGAGGACTTTGAGAACCGTGTCACCATGCCCACCATAATGGCCATCGGATGCGCGTCCCGCCGATAGCCGCGGAAGAGGAAATGCATCTGCTCATGCAGCATGGTGTGCATGGTGACACGGTTCTCAAAGTCCTCCAGCGTCGCCGCATCCGGCAGCTCGCCGTAGAGCAGGAGCT
>JBCAZO010000428.1:0-2805 GCA_038532975.1 Pseudomonadota bacterium | reverse complement strand
TTCTGGGCGAGCGTGAAACTCTTGCCGCACAAATCCTTCAGCTTCGGACGTATGTAAAGATCCTGTTTTCGCCGCGCGCACCCGGTTGACTAACCTCTCCCAAGGTCTTTTTGAAAGACGTTGGCAAAAGCCTTCAGAAGGCTTTTGACCTACGCGTCACGGATCACTTTGGCAAAGGTCGAAAAGATAGCTTCATTAGCGCAGACGATGTCACCGTCTTCCAGGATGTTGCCGCCTGGCACCAAAGGTTCGGCCAACCCGCCTGCTTCGCGCAGGATGATCAACCCTGCGGCCAGATCCCAGGCATTCAAACGCCGCTCCCAGAACCCTTCGTAGCGGCCCGCCGCCACATACGCCATGTCCAGCGCCGCCGAGCCCCAGCGCCGCACCCCAGCACAAGTGGGCATCAATCGCGCCAAATCCTGCAGAGTCTCAGGCAAATCAGCCCGGCCGCCAAATGGGACGCCTGTCGCAAAAATCGACTCGATCATCTTGCTGCGATCCGAAACCCGAAGTCGGCTGTCATTAAGCCATGCGCCCTCACCCTTCTCGGCAAAATACATCTCGTCCTTGGCCGCATCAAAAATGACACCCGTCACAACCTGACCTTTATGCTCCAGCGCAATCGAAATTGCCCAATGCGGCAGGCCATGAAGAAAGTTTGTCGTGCCGTCCAAAGGATCCACGATCCAGCGACGGGTGGGATCCTGCCCCTCTTCTTCGCCGCCTTCTTCCGCCAGCCAGCCATAGGTCGGACGCGCGCCCATCAATTCTTCTTTCAGAATGGCCTCGGCGCTGATATCTGCGCGGCTGACAAAATCGCCGGCGCCTTTTGAGCTGACCTGAAGGTTTTCAACCTCACGGAAATCCTTGACCAGAGACCGGCCTGCCTTGCGCGCTGCTTTCAGCATAATGTTAAGATTGGCACTGCCCGGCATGATGCATTCCCTTTGGGGTTCAGGCCGCGCGTATACGCCCCGTCGCCTCGTCCCGCAAGGGGCTAAGACCGCTCAGCGCAGTAGGCGATGAGCCACTCGCGAAAGCGACGCGCCGCTGGCCGCAGGGCGGCGCGGTCCGAGTAGACCAGATGATACGCCTCCTGCCCTGAAACTAAGAAGCCTTCAAGACATGGCACCAGCCCCGCCTCTATCATCGCCCGATCACTGGCAGGCGCACGCGCCAGGGCCACACCTGCCCCCGACCGCGCGAGGGCAAAAGCCATGATCGTGCTGTCGGCAAAGATATACTTAACAGCCCCCGGCCAGATGCCTGAGCTCTCAAACACATGCGGCCAGCCTGCACGATGCGTGCCTACTTCTATGAGGGTCTGGCGTAAAAGATCTCCGGGCGATGTGATCTGCGCCGCGATCCCGGGCAAAGCCACCGGGTAGAGCTGTTCGGAAAAAAGAGCATCGCCTTGCGCGCCGTAAACCGACGGATTGCCGAACACGATCTGAAGGTCGCTGAAGCCCTGCGAGAAGTCACCAATGGTGTTGCCAGTATCAATTTGCAGGGTGATCTGGGGATGCTTGGCTGAAAAGTCCCCATGCCCTTCGGCCAGAACACCATGGGCAAAGAGAAGGACCGCACGCACATAGAGTTGCTCCGCCCGATTGGCGCCAAAAAGCCCCTCGGTGGTGCTCTGAAGTGTCAAAAGCGCCTGTTGCACCCCGGGTAAATAGGCCCGGCCTGTCTCGGTCAAACGCACTGCATGGGCATAGCGCTCAAAAAGCTTCGTGCCCAGCCGCTCCTCCAGCGCGCGCACTTGCTGGCTTACGGCAGCGGCGGACATGTTGAGTTCGGTCGCCGCGCGCGCAAAGCTTTCAGCCCGCGCTGCGGCCTCGAAGACGCGCAACCAGTTGAGAGAGGGGATTGGGGCCGCCATTTCACCAGACTAAGCTGAACTTAGCCTCAGCGTCCAGTAAGAGTGTTCTGATTTAAGCAGACCCGCGGATAAGCTAAAAGATGCGTGACACGGAGATCCCCTATGCTCGACAAGACGCCGCTGCAAAATGGCCGCCTGGATCCGGCGCAGATCGACCAGTATTGGCGCGACGGCTATCTCTGCCCGATCCCGGTCATGAACGCAGCCGAGGCCGCAACCCTGCGCACTGAGCTAGAGGCGCTGGAGGCCGAGTGGCTTGATAATGGCCTTCCCCTGCCGCTCAATACATACAAACGCATCAATTCGCATTGCGTCATTCCGATGGCACATCAAATTGCGGCAGATCCAAGGGTCTTGGATGTCATCGAGGGCGTTTTGGGGCCTGATATCCTGATCTGGAGCGTGGAGTTTTTTATCAAAGAGCCACAGACCAATGCCATAGTGTCAATGCATCAGGACCTGACGTATTGGGGGTTCGGGGCCGTGGATCAACTCTGCACCGCCTGGATCGCCCTGTCGCCCGCCACCAGTGCCTCGGGCTGCATGGATTTTGTAAAAGGCAGCCACAAAAATCCAATCCTGCCGCATGAAGACACCTATGACGACAATAACCTTTTGAGCCGCGGACAGGAAATCCGCGTCGAAGTGGCACCAGAGGACAAAGTTGCGGCAGAATTGCAGCCCGGGCAAATGTCACTGCATCACGGGCTGATGATCCACGGATCCGGTCCAAATGTCTCAGATGATCGCCGAATTGCCGTGGCCATCCGCTATTGCACGCCCAACATCGCACAGGAGGTTGCGGCCAAGGATTACGCCATTCTGGCCCGTGGAGCCGACCGAACCGGCAACTTCATAAATTTCACGCCGCCTCGTGCCCCCTTTACGACAGAGAGCCTCGCGCTTTACGATGAAATCCG
>JBCAZO010000427.1:0-2826 GCA_038532975.1 Pseudomonadota bacterium | reverse complement strand
CTTTTGCATAATATCCGGTGTCCCCTGGGCATGCATGACGCACACAGGCAGGCCGGCTTCTGCGCAAAAGGACCCGCGCTACGACAACGTTGCGCTGGACGTCTATGACTATCTGGATGCCCGGATTGAAGCATTGGTGGCAACCGGCATCCCCCGCTCTCGCATCATTGCGGATCCTGGCATCGGCTTTGGCAAAACGCTGGAACACAATCTGACGCTGCTGCAGAACCTCGCACTCTTTCACGGGCTGGGCTGCCCCATCTTGCTGGGCGCGTCGCGCAAACGCTTCATTGGCACCATCGGCGGCACGGAAGACGCGGATGCGCGGATCCCTGGTTCTCTGGCTGTGACATTGGCGGGTGTGGCGCAGGGCATTCAGCTACACCGTGTGCATGATGTGGCCGAGACCGCCGAAGCCCTGAAGCTGTGGACAGCGGCAACCCGGGGGATTTGAGTATTTTTGGAACAATGGAATAGTGTTTCACTGTTCTTGAAATACTCAATCACATCGCTCAAATTGGCTAGGCACGTCCAGAGAAAAGACGCTTGAGCGCACCAAGCTGGCTAAGGGCCACACCTGCAAGTATCAATGTCAGCCCCAGATAGAGGCTTGGCGGCAAGGCTTCACCCAGAATGACCGCCCCGAAGATAACCGACCAGAGCGGCACCTGATAATTGACGAGACTCATGAATACCGGACCTGCTTCGCGAATGACCTGCACCAACAGGATTTGCGCTGCACCCGTGGGCAAGAGGCCGAGATAGATCAAAGCCCAAAAGCTGACCCCGTTCGGCATATCGGGCCAGCCTTCTGTGGCCAGCGCATAGGGCGTGAACAGGACCGCCGCGACAAGCAGAACAGCCGCAGCAAGCGCCAGGCGATTCACCTCAGGACAGAGCCGGGTAAAGATCGAACCCACCGCATAACATGACGCTGCACCCACGCAGGCCAGCTTGGCCAAAGTCTCAAACTCTGCACCGGTCGAGGCAAAAGCCCCCGGCCCGATCAAAACGATGACACCAATGGTTCCGGTGACAAATCCCACCAATCGGCGCAGGCTCATGGACTCGCCGGGCACGAAAACATGCGCCAGCGGCAGAATAAAGAGCGGCACCACCGCCATGCACACACCTGCAAAGCCCGAAGCGACCACCTGTTGCCCCCAGCTGAGCAAGGCAAAAGGCACGGCATTGGAAAACACACCCATGGCAAGGATGAAGGCCCAAAGCCTACCCGCGCCCGCGCCGGTCACGCGTGGCAGCCCTGCGCCCAGAGCAGTTGTCAGAACAAGCAGACATGCCGCACCAAGGGATAGCCGCACCGCCACCAGCGTCAAAGGCCCAACGCCCTCCAGAGCGATGGTGACAAACATGAAGGACGCGCCCCAGATCATGCCAAGCGCAATGAGGCGCAGCCAGTTGGTGGGGGAGATTTCGGTCATGTTGCGACCACGAGCAAACAGAGTGCCGCGATGATAACCCATAGAACATCCGGATTCTTCAGGAAGGCTTTGAATCTCGTGAATCTTTGCACTGGTTCAGGCGGCAGCGGGTTCGTTGTGCCGAAACGCCACCGCGCATTTACTTTGGTAAATCCAGATGCGGCGAAAAAATCCTCGCGCGTATCCCCCAAAGTCCAAACTGTGGCATCAAGGTTATGCGCATCAAACTCCTCCGCGAGGGACTTGCACCAGTCCAAAAGCGCCTCTCCGACACCTTTTTTCCGAAACCCAGGGAGGACGTGAATATCAAAAATCTCAAATCCTCCGCCGTTGTTCATGGAGTCTGCAATAACGACATAACCGGCAAATGCGCCACCTACCTCGGCCAAGTGCACGATGCGCGCCTCATCAACCCTCTCTTGCGTATCGATACAGGTGGCGATGTAGGGCTTATAGAACGTATCAAACGAGCCTTCGTAGAATGCAAACGGCAAATGCTCGAGGTGACGGTCCAAGGTATCCCGGCATCCCTCAAGGATCGTCGCAAGATCGTCCCGCGTCGCGGGGCGCAAGTGTATGTCGGAAGTGTCTGTCATGTTGGCCCTTCAAACCAAAAAGAGCGCCCGTGATGCCGGACGCCCTTTCCGACTCATGTCTTGGACAGATCAGTTCTTTTCCTGATCCACAAGCTTGCCAGCCGAAATCCATGGCATCATGGCGCGAAGTTTCTCGCCCACTTCTTCGATCTGATGCGCGTCGTTCATGCGACGGGTGCCTTTGAAGAAGGGCTGGCCCACGGCATTCTCCTGCATGAAGTCGCGCACGAATTTACCAGTCTGAATATCCGTTAGGATCGCCTTCATCTCTTTCTTGGTCTTCTCATAAGGCAGAACCCGAGGACCCGAGACATATTCGCCGTATTCCGCCGTGTTCGAGATCGAGTAGTTCATGTTAGCAATGCCGCCTTCATAGATCAGGTCGACGATGAGTTTCACCTCATGCAGGCACTCAAAATAGGCCATCTCGGGCGCATAACCCGCCTCGACCAGCGTCTCAAAACCCATGCGGATAAGCTCAACCAGACCACCACAGAGCACCGCCTGTTCGCCAAAGAGGTCGGTTTCGCATTCCTCGCGGAAGTTGGTCTCGATGATGCCAGAACGTCCACCGCCGATGGCAGAGCAATAGCTGAGACCGATTTCAAGCGCCTTGCCGGAGGCATCATTGTCCACCGCCACAAGACACGGCACACCGCCACCTTTGACATATTCGCCGCGCACTGTGTGACCGGGGCCTTTGGGGGCCATCATGACAACATCCGAGAAGGTGCGGCTATGGCGTTTGCCCATGGTCTCAACGTGCATTTCGGCCTGATTGAGCCCAA
>JBCAZO010000426.1:0-2837 GCA_038532975.1 Pseudomonadota bacterium | reverse complement strand
AATATCAAGGTTGGGCATTGCTCTCGCATCGCGGCAGGGTCAGTGGTTCTGGCCGAGGTGCCGCCCTGCAAGACCGTGGCGGGCATCCCCGCGCGCATCGTGGGTGAGGCGGGATGCGATCAGCCGTCCATGTCTATGGACCATATGTTGGGAAAAAATCAGTAAAGCAGACGGTTTTCGAGGAAACCCTCCTCAAATGCGCGCTGGCCTCTGGTCTGCGCGCATATTTTGTTCCTATGCTCCGAGAATCCAACGCATCTGAGCGAAAGGGGGAGAGTTATGGGAATTCGTCAAACCAAAGGCCGCGGACGGCTTTTTGACAGTGTGCTTGACACAGTGGGCGACACGCCTGCAATCCGGATCAACAATATCGCGCCGGATCACGTCACGGTCTATGTGAAATTCGAGGCGTTCAATCCCGCAGGTTCGGTCAAGGACCGGCTCGCGCTCAACATCATCGAGGCGGCGGAACGCGACGGGCGGTTGAAGCCGGGGCAGACCGTGGTCGAGGCCACGTCGGGCAACACCGGCATTGGTCTGGCGATGGTGTGCGCCGCCAAGGGCTATCCTCTGGTGGTGACGATGGCCGATAGTTTCTCGATCGAGCGGCGCAAGCTGATGCGTTTTCTGGGCGCCAAGGTCGTGCTGACCCCGCGCGCCGAGAAAGGCTTTGGCATGTATCAAAAGGCCAAGGAACTGGTCGAGGCGAATGGCTGGTTCCTTGCCTCGCAATTTGAGACGCCTGACAATGCCGACATGCATGCCAGCACCACGGCGCAGGAAATTCTAGGCGATTTCAAAGGGGAGCGGCTGGATTACCTTGTCACGGGCTATGGCACCGGCGGCACGGTCTCGGGTGTAGGCCGGGTGCTTAAGAAAGAGCGCCCGGACGTAAAGATCATCCTGACCGAGCCAGGCAACGCCGCGCTGGTGGCGTCGGGCTATATCAACACCCGCAACGAGGATCACCAACCCACCGAAGGCCACCCGAATTTTGAGCCGCACCCGATTCAAGGCTGGACCCCGGACTTCATCCCATGGGTGCTACAGGAGGCGCTGGATCAGGGGTATCACGATGAGCTTCTGCCCGTGGCCGGGCCGGATGGCATTGCCTGGTCCAAGCGCCTTGCAGCGGAGGAGGGGATTTTCACCGGCATCTCCGGCGGATCGACTTTTGCGGTGAGCATGCAGATTGCCGAAAAAGCCCCCGAAGGATCTGTCATCCTGTGCATGCTGCCCGATACCGGCGAGCGCTATCTGTCGACACCGCTCTTTGAGGGCATCCCAGAAGAGATGACGGAGGAAGAAGACGCGCTTTCCAAATCGACACCGGGCTATCAAATGTAGTGGGGTGTTGTTGGCTTAAACCAAGGACGTGTAAAACCGCTTCAGACGGCCGTTTTGCGCCGCCTGAAGCGTGGGACACTCGTTACAGACCTTCGTGACCCTGTGTTAGAGGCACAACGCTCACAGCATGCGGCGCTGTCAGAGGTTGTGTTTGCGCCGATTGGTTGAAGCCAAGCGGCAGCAAGGACGGGCTGAGCGCGGCAAGGGTAACTGTTCCGACCAAAAAGATGCTTTTCATGTGACGCTCTCCTGACCTGACGAGACGGGTCGTGTTTGACACGCCAGACATGCGGCCAAAGGGATGCGTCATGCAATAACAGCCCACGGTTAGCGGGCTGTTATCAGATATCAAAATACATCAAGTATTTGATTTAATTTATGTTTCTTAACGAAGGTGAACTCCAGCCTTCACAAGAAACCCAACCGCATCAGGCCAGCATGGTCATTGGATTTTCCAGGTTCTGCTTGATCTGATCCAGCAACTGCGCACCCAATGCACCGTCAATGACCCGGTGATCGACTGAAAGCGTGACCGACATGACGGTCGCCACGGCCAATTCGCCGTCTTCTCCGACGACCGGTTTCTTCACGCCCGCGCCAACGGCCAGGATACCGCCATGCGGCGGGTTGATCACGGCGTCGAAATTATCGATGCCGAACATGCCCAAGTTAGAGATGGCAAAACTGCCGCCCTGATATTCATGCGGGGCCAGCTTGCGGTCGCGCGCACGGGCGGCGAGGTCTTTCATTTCCGCTGACAGAGCCGACAGCGATTTCATCTCGGCGTCTTTGAGCACTGGTGTGAAGAGACCGCCCTCGATAGCCACGGCCACCGCCACATCCGATGGTTTGAGTTTCAGCACCTTGTCTCCGGCCCAGACCGCATTGCAGTCGGGCACAGCTTGCAGCGCCAGCGCGCTGGCCTTGATGATGAAGTCATTGACGCTGAGTTTCACGCCACGCGGCTCAAGTTGTTTGTTGAGCTGGCTGCGGAATTTCAGAAGCGCATCGAGCTGAATGTCGCGGCGCAGGTAGAAATGCGGAATGGTCTGCTTGGCCTCGGTCAGGCGCGCGGCAATCGTTTTGCGCATGCCATCAAGCGCCACGTCTTCATATTCGCGGTCCTGATACATGGCTTCAATCGCACTGGCCGACGGGCCAGAGGGTGCCGCCGCTGCAGGCGCCGCGGCTTGGGCCGCAGGGGCCGATGCCCCGGCCTGCGCACCTTCCACATCTGCCTTCACGATCCGGCCATGCGGGCCGGAGCCTGTGAGCGTCGCCAGATCAATGCCTTTCTGAGCCGCAATGCGCCGCGCCAGAGGAGATGCAAAGATGCGATCGCCCTTGGCGCTTGTCGGTGCAGCAGGTGCAGGAGCCGTGGCGGG
The DNA here is from genome assembly GCA_038532975.1 of Pseudomonadota bacterium. Taxonomy (GTDB): domain Bacteria; phylum Pseudomonadota; class Alphaproteobacteria; order Rhodobacterales; family Rhodobacteraceae; genus Roseovarius. The sequence continues at coordinate 105 of JBCAZO010000426.1, read as the reverse complement.
TGCCTCTGCAGGTGCTTCGGCGACGGGTTCCGCAGCAGCCGGTGCCGCGGCAGGCGCCGCACTCACATCACCAATATCATCGGCGCTTTCACCCTCTTCCAAAAG
>JBCAZO010000425.1:0-2848 GCA_038532975.1 Pseudomonadota bacterium | reverse complement strand
GTTTCCAGTGGCTATTCCTTACCGAAAGGTACGTTCCCACGCGTTACTAACCCGTCCGCCGCTCACCCGAAGGTGCGCTCGACTTGCATGTGTTAGGCCTGCCGCCAGCGTTCGTTCTGAGCCAGGATCAAACTCTCAAGTTGAAAAGCTGTTACCAGCTTATCCTTGACGTTCGAACCTCTGCACATCAATTCCAACCGGCTAGGTTGGAACCGTCTCTGTTTGTTGTGCTTCTGGTTTCAAAAAGAAACCGGAAACCGTCCAAACAGTGAAGCTGACTATCCATCATCGGATCAGGCCGGGGCCATCTCCTAGGTAGTTTGATATGCAGTTAGTTGATCCATCGAAAAGACCAAACCGCCCACATATCTCTTCAGAAACTATCGATTTCAAAGAGCGTGAGAGACAAAATCGACTGGATGCGCCCTTTACTTTCTGGCGCGCCCCGCCTCAAAAATCTCTCGTTATTGTATTCCGCCTCGTAATGTCTTGCCGTAGCAGTCAATCCGTTTTGCGTCCCGGCGGCGCGTTGGCGTCGTCGGTGAGGGCGTATTTACGTATTGGCGCCGACACTCGCAAGCCCTTTTTTTGCCAAACATGATCTTTTTTTTAAATTTGCCGCAAACTCCTTGTTTTTAAGGCTTTAAGCGGGAAATTCTTTGCCTATCGAGACCTGTTTTGTGGACCTGAATGATGGAAATAAAGCCAAATGCCAAGCAAATCAGGGTTATCCACAGGGATTCCAGCGATTTTCGACAGACTCAAAGAAGACTCACCAGCGCGAGTCGGCCTTCCAAGACGGCTTTTACAAGATTTCACGGGTTGCAGATTGGCGTGACGGTAGTTTGGACAGATAGCGCCAGGCGATCAGACCCAAAATCACGCCAAGAAAAACCAGCGGCCTGACCTGCCAGCCCTTGACAAGCATCACATAATGCACCGCCCCCAGAATGGCCGCCGGGTAAATCAACTTGTGCAATTTACCCCAGGCTGCGGCACCCATTTTGCGAACGGATATATTGTTCGAGGTCATCGCCAACGGAAGAAGCAGAATAAACGCAGCCATGCCGACAGTGATATAGGGCCGCTTCACAATATCGGCCCAAACCCGATCCAGTCGCTGCACATCCAACACCGCCCAAACCAGTAGGTGACAGACCACAAAAAAGAAGCAGGCCAGCCCAATGGCGCGGCGGAACCTTAGCAGGTTGATGCCGAGCGTTCGGCGTAGGGGTGACACCGCCAGACCGAAGACCAAAAGGTAAAGCGCCACTTCGCCCAGCTTGTGTTCCAACGCCTTGACCGGATCAGCCCCAAGACGATTGTCGATCCCCAACCACAATAACCATCCAGCATAGGCAAAGCTCACCAGATAGATTGTCAACGGCGGAATGCGCCGCAGTCCAGAATTGATGGGGTCACTCAACGTCATTAGTAGAACTTGGTCAGGTCCATGCCTTCATAGAGTGATGCCACCTCTTCGGCATAGCCATTGAACATCAAAGTATCCTGACGGCGCGCAAACAAACCCGTGCCGAGCACACGTTCGCTCGCCTGACTCCAGCGCGGATGATCTACCTCAGGATTCACATTGCTGTAGAACCCATACTCACGGGGACCAGCCTTGTTCCAGCTCGTGGGGGGCTGCGTGTCGGTCAGCGTAATACGCACAATCGACTTGATTGACTTGAACCCGTACTTCCATGGCACCACTAGTCGCAAAGGCGCGCCGTTCTGGTTTGGAATATCCTTACCATAGATGCCTGTGGCCATAATTGTCAGCGGATGCATCGCCTCGTCCATGCGCAGACCTTCGACGTAGGGCCAATCCAGGACCGGATATCGCATCCCTGGCATTTCCTCAGGGCGATTGACCGTCTCAAATGCCACATACTTCGCATCAGATTGCACGCCAGCCAATTCCAATAGGTCAGCCAGTTCGAACCCGTTCCAAGGCACAACCATCGACCATGCCTCGACACAGCGGAAACGATAGATGCGCTCCTCAACCGTCATCTTGGACATGATGTCCTCAAACGCGTAGTCGCCTGGGTTGTCGACCATGCCATCGATCTTGACGGACCAGGGTTTCGTGGTCAGCATATGCGCATATTTTGACGGATCGTCCTTGCGGGTGCCAAATTCATAGTAGTTACAATAGCTGGTGATGTCGTCCCACGACGTTGGCTCAAGCTCTTCAGCGCTTGCGCTTTGGCCAATACTCGAAAGCCCAACCCCTGCGACCGCACCTGCAATGACGTGACGACGGTTCAGATATATCGCCTCATCCGTCACATCACGGTCTGTCAGAGTATTCTTCCAACGATTGGCCATAGAAAAACCTCCGGTAACTTCGGTTACGATATATGTCCTCTAACAGGTCGGGCGTTGTCAGCACAAAACAAGCTCCCTCACAATGAGTTCGGTTCCTGTAACAATCGACCTAGAGGCCCAGATACGCTGCAACCTCAGAAATGTCCGTGACAACCAAATCACAAACCGGGGTCAGTTTCGCGGGATCGGTGACAAGCGCAAACCCTACACACCGCATACCTGCCGCTTTGGCCGCGCGGGCGCCCGATGCGCTGTCTTCCACCACAACACAGTGTTGCGGCGCGACACCAAGCTGTGATGCTGCATGAAGATATATGTCCGGCGCAGGTTTGGGATTGGCCAAATCACGGGCCGAATAGATATGAGGGTGAAGCAGATTCAAAAGCCCAACCCGGTCCAACGTGATCTCCATCTTGGCCACCGGCCCATTAGATCCCACAGCCATCTTGATGCCCGCCGCCGCACACGTCTTGACCAGTTCCTTCGCCCCAGGCACTTCTTCGGTTTGCGTTTT
>JBCAZO010000424.1:0-2853 GCA_038532975.1 Pseudomonadota bacterium | reverse complement strand
GGCCGTGCCGCCCGGCCAACCGGCAGCACAAGTCCAGCGTGTCGCCTTGCCCGCCTCTTCGGCCAGGCCCCAGCTGTAGCCCGCCCCGCGGGCCGCCTTGCGCGCGAGGGATTCAACCTCATTCAGCGACCAGCTCATTGCGCCGCGACGGGCAGCGGCGGCAGGGTCCAGTCGTCGCTCGCCTGCGCCAACTCATGAGGGAAAGGCGCGTGCTGGTACATGTTGATCCTGAGCCAGCGATCCGAGCGGGGATCGAAGTGGCAAGCGCCAAAGAAACTGAGTTTCAGGCGCAGCATGTCGATGGGCAGCATTTCGGCGCTCAGGGTATTGTCGCGGATTTCGGCATAGGGCAGGCGCGCGGCGATTTGCGCGCGACGGGCCATATGGCGATGCTCTGGATGTGCAAGCAAGAAAGCCGCGACATTTGCCTCTTTGGTTTGCGTCAGCGTCGTGTAAAGACGTGCTGCATCTCGTCCGGGGCCAAGAGGTTGCTCATAAGGCTCAATCGGCTCTTCTAACCGCTCACCCAGACGCGGCTCCAGCTTGGCCTCGGACACATACCAGACCCGTGCGTGGCTCTCCGGTGTGTCCCAGTCAATATCCAGCGCCCAGCCATAGACATCCTCCAGGATGGCTTGCAATTCGGCTACGGACATTGTGCCGTCAATCGGAAAGGTCATATGCTCGTCTGTCGACATGCAGTCGGTCAACCCGTCCACCAGATCGCCATAGGGTTCCAGAAGCAGCGCGGCCAGCTGTTCCTGACCTTCCAGTGACAGTGCGTTCTGCGCCCAGCGCCAGAGTCGGTTCCAGGGCTGCTCAGAGGTCAGATCACCTGTTTCCACATGCGCCTGCAACGCAGTCATATCCGCGCACAATGCCTTTAACTTCTTGATTTGAAGAGGGTGTTCCGACGTCCATGCATCCGCATGAATTCTGGCGCGCGCGACAAACCGACGAAGCGCCCGCGCCTCTGCGTCTGTGGCTTTGGGCAAGGACCGCACCCGCGCCAGTGCCTCTTCGCGCGCCGCGATCCACGCATTGAGCAAGGCGGGATGCGTGACCAGAAACGGTGCCATGCCAAGCCCGGTGGAATTGCCAATGCCAAACCGCCGCCGCAGGGCGGGATCCAGCGGAACAGCCCTATCCGGCGCTTTCATACGCGCCATATGCTCCACAAGGTCCATCACGAAAGCGCGGGTGAGAAACACTGACAGCATCTCGATCTGAAAAGGGCCGGCACATTCCGGACGGTGGCGTGTTTGCTCGCGGTCCGCTGCCCCAAACTTGCCCGAGCCATAGACAGCCGTGGTGCGCATCAGGTAGCCAACATCAGCGACTTTGGTCTCATCCGGTTGCTGCCCAGCGGCCAGCGCCTCGACCACATGATCCCAAAGCCGCACAGACCGGTTGGCGCGCGACAGGCTCAGCTCGCGATCGCTGACGCGTCCGGCCTCTTGTAACGGCACGTTCTGCGACAGCCGCGCGATGTCGTCATGGGTAGGAATGCCATCAAACAGTGTAAACGTGGCATCCCAAGCGGTCGCAATCACACGGTCAGACCTTTGTTCGGCAGGCAGATCATGGGCAAAGGCCACGAGTGAGTAGGTGCGTTCCGGTCCTCTGGCGGTGTAGATCGCATGGCCCACGCCGCGCGCATCAATGTCGAACACCGGCTTCTCAAACGTCCACGCCTCGCGGCTCAGCCGCCGTAAAAGCTGCCGCATAAAGCTCAGCCGGCACTGATGCGCCGAACCGAGCCGCGCCAGCGTCATGACCTCATTAGGGTCGCGAGGGGAGATCGTTTTAACCATCTGACAGCACAAAGTTTTTCTCAAAGAATCGGAACCAATTATCGCCCATGAGGTCCGCGATTTCGCGCGCGCCAAAGCCCACCTCTTTCAAACCCTCTTCCAGACGCGGAAAATCGGCATTGGTGTGGAACCAATAGGGTTGCTTTGGAAAGCCCGGATTGGCGGCAGAGCCTTCGCCATAGTCGATCTCCTTGCTCCAGCGCCCCACGCGCATCCATTCCACCACACTGTCAGGCTGACCCTGACAGAGGTCCGAGCCGATGCCAAAATGCGCCACGCCGTAGCGTTCCGCGGTGTCGGCGATCATCTGGCAGAACCCTTTGAGCGTGCAGTCGCTACCGCCCGCCAGGTGATGCGGATAAATCGAAAAGCCCATCATCCCGCCATTTTGCACCACGGCGCGGATCACGTCATCGGGTTTGTTGCGGCGCGCGGCATGCCAGTCAAACGGGTTGGCATGGGTGATCGCAATGGGCCGCTCGGAATGATCCGCCGCCTCAATGGTTGATCGGTCAGCAGAATGCGACATGTCGACGACAAGTCCCATACGGTTCATCTCTCGGATCACCTGACGCCCCATGCGCGTCAAGCCGGGGTCTTCTTCCTCGTAACAGCCCGTCGCCAGCAGCGATTGGTTGTTATAAGTCAACTGCATGAACCGCGCGCCGAGGTCATGCCAGACCTCAACCAGCCCGATGTCATCCTCAATCGGTGAAGGGTTCTGAAACCCAAAGAAAATTGCGGTGCGCCCGGTGTCACGGGCCAGTTTCACATCACTGGCCCAGCGGCCTTTCATGATGAGATCGGGATAGGTCTCAAACCACCGGTTCCATTGCTCGACGTTCAGAACCGTTTCGCGGAAATTCTCGTGATAGGAGATCGTGACATGCACCGCATCAAGCCCGCCTTCGCGCATCTGGCGAAAGATGTCTTCCGACCAGTTGCAATATTGAAGGCAGTCAATGCGATAGGTCATGTTGGTACACCGGATGAGATATAGGCGGTTTTGACCACAGTCTAGAATTCCCGCGCCTGAATG
>JBCAZO010000423.1:0-2854 GCA_038532975.1 Pseudomonadota bacterium | reverse complement strand
GGCCTCCGAGGCGTCATACGGCCCAATGGGGCCGCGAATTCTGCGTTCGGGCCGATACACATGTGTGAGCCGACAAAAATCAATGTAGGCGAGATTGTGCGCCTGTCGGGTTGGGTGCATCGTATTCGCGATCACGGTGGGGTGCTCTTTATTGACCTGCGCGATCACTATGGTGTGACACAGGTGCTCTGTGACCCCGATAGCCCGGTTTTTGGCGAAGTGGAAAAGCTGCGCTCGGAGTGGTGCATCCGCATCGACGGCAATGTCAAAGCGCGTGACGAGAGTCTGGTCAATTCCAAGATTCCAACAGGTGAGATTGAAGTCTTTATCCGGGATATGGAGGTGCTTGGCGGGTCAGAGGAATTGCCGCTGATCGTGTTCGGCGATCAGGAATATCCTGAGGAAACCCGCCTGCGCTATCGCTATCTCGATCTGCGCCGCGAGGTGATGCAGGAGAACATGAAGCTGCGTTCCGACGTGGTGGCCTCGATCCGCAAACGGATGTGGGACATTGATTTCCGCGAGTATCAGACGCCCATCATTACCGCCTCTAGCCCGGAAGGCGCGCGCGACTTTCTGGTGCCAAGCCGCCTGCATCCGGGCAAGTTTTACGCTCTGCCGCAAGCGCCGCAGCAATTCAAACAGCTGATCATGGTCTCGGGCTTTGACAAGTATTTTCAGATCGCCCCCTGCTTTCGCGATGAAGACCCGCGTGCAGACCGCTCGCCCACTGATTTCTATCAGCTCGATATGGAAATGAGCTTTGTCGAGCAGCAGGACGTGTTTGACACGGTCGCCCCGGTGATCGCCGGTGTGTTCGAAGAGTTCGGCGGCGGCAAGGCGGTGGATGCGCCTGAGACATGGCCGCAGATCCCCTTTGCCGAGGCGATGCTGAAATACGGCTCGGACAAGCCCGACTTGCGCAACCCGATTGAGATGCAGGACGTGTCCGAGCATTTCCGCGGCTCAGGCTTTGCGATTTTCGCCAAGCTTCTGGAGCAGGATGGCACGGAAATCCGCGCCATTCCTGCGCCCACGGGCGGCAGCCGCAAGTTCTGTGACCGTATGAATGCCTTTGCTCAGAAAGAGGGCCTGCCGGGGATGGGGTATATCTTCTGGCGGAGAAAAGAACTGCCAGCAGACGCAAAGAACAATACGGAACACCATCTTTGGAAGGCGCGCAAACAGGAGTTGTTCAACGAGCTTGCGTCAAAAGGTGATGGCAGTTTCCAAGGTGTTTCAGTGGAAGGCATGCCTGCCCAGGACGACAATAGCCACATGGAAGCCGCCGGACCTTTGGCGAAGAACATTGGCCCTGAGCGGACCGAAGCCATACGTGAACAGCTTGGTCTTGGCGTGGGCGATGCGGCGTTTTTCCTCGGTGGCAAACCTCAGGCGTTTGAACGCGTGGCCGCCAAGGCACGTGATGTTATTGGCGAAGAGCTGAACCTTACGGATCAAAACCGCTTTGCCTTTGCCTGGATCGTGGATTTCCCGATGTACGAGGCCGACGAGGAAACCGGCGCGGTCGATTTCAGCCACAACCCGTTTTCCATGCCGCAAGGCGGGTTGGAGGCACTTTCGGGCGATCCTCTATCTGTGCGCGGCTATCAGTATGACCTGGCCTGCAATGGCTATGAGCTGGTGTCCGGGGCCATCCGAAACCACAAGCTTGAGATCATGATTAAGGCGTTTGAGCTGGCTGGGTATGACGAGGCAGAGGTGCGCAAGCGCTTTGGCGGGATGGTCAACGCGTTCCAGTATGGTGCCCCCCCTCATGGAGGCTGTGCCGCGGGCATTGACCGCATCGTGATGCTTCTGGCAGGCACATCCAACATCCGCGAAGTCATCATGTTCCCCATGAACCAACGCGCCGAAGACCTGATGATGAACGCGCCCAGCGATCCGACAAGCGATCAACTGATGGAACTGGGGCTAAGGGTACTGCCGCAGGAGTAAACGTTTTCCCACTTTTCTTTTGGCCGCTGTCACGCCTATCGTTTGGGTAAGCGTGAAGGAGTGGGGGAATGCGTGCTAATCGTCCAATCGGACCCGTCGTCGAAGGGTGGCAAGAGCCGCCTTTGCCAGGGCTTATGGTGCTTGAGGGACGCTATGCGCGGCTGGAACCGTTGGAGGCTGATGCGCATGCCGCACTCCTCTTTCGGGCCTTTGAAGGGCATGACTGGGTTTGGGATTATATGCCCGCCGGGCCGTTCGGGTCAGCGGCGCAGTTTCATCGGTGGATGAAAGAGGCGACTGCAGCGGATGATATCCTGTTTTTTGCCATCTTCGACAAGGATTCTGGCGCATTCGGTGGCTTTGCCTCTTATCTCCGTATGAAGCCTACCTCTGGCTCTATTGAGGTGGGCTACATCGCCATGGCGCCCGCGCTACAGCGGACGCGCGCGGCCACCGAGGCGATGTATCTGATGATGGAATGGGCCTTTGATGCAGGTTATCGGCGATACGAATGGAAATGTGATGCGCTCAACCGGCCGTCTCGTGCCGCAGCGCAAAGGCTTGGGTTCAGCTATGAAGGTGTGTTCGTGCAGGCCACGGTGGTCAAAGGCCGCAATCGTGATACGGCGTGGCTGGCTGTGATCGACAAAGACTGGCCCGCGCTCAAGGAAGCCTATCAGCTTTGGCTTTCACCATCGAATTTTGATGAGCACGGGGCACAAAAAGAACGGGTCAGCGACCTGACACGACTGGTGCGGCGTGCCAATGACCCGAGCCTTGACTAAAGCGTTTCGCGATAAACCTGAATCACAGAGTGTCGCGAAACGCAGCGCGACACTTGATCGTTGCACGCGTTTCGCCTTTCGCTGATGTTTCAGGTTAAAGTCGAAACGCT
>JBCAZO010000422.1:0-2855 GCA_038532975.1 Pseudomonadota bacterium | reverse complement strand
TGTCATCGGGGATAGCGGCGCGCAGGGCGTCGGCAACCGCCACGATGCCGGGGCGCTCGGCATCGGTTTCTGCGCGCCAGCGGGCTTTGTGGGCGGCGATTTCGTCGGGGGTCCAGTCGGTTTTGTTGGACGCCGGCAAGGCGTGCAGAAGACTTTCAAGGAAAGCTGCGGCATCTGCCACAATTGAGCGATCTGCGGCGGGATGATCCAGCTCGGTAGGATCAATGTCCACGCGGATCAACTGTCCCTTGTGGCCCAGCTCGGTGCGCCACAGGTCTACCTCAGCCAACTCTGAACCAACAACAAGAACGAGGTCTGCTTGCGTAAAAGCCTGAGCGCTGTCCGGGCGCGCGAGATACGCCCCCAGATCAAGCTCGTAGTTTGGATCGACGATGCCGCGTCCCGCATAGCTCATCATCGTGGCGGCCCCGCAATGTTGCGCGACCTGGGTGGCCATCCCTGCCCCTGCCTTGGCGCCCCCTCCATAAAGAATCAGAGGACGTTTGGCGGATGCAAGGGCCTGGGCTGTCGCTGCAATCTCGTCAGACTTTGCCACCGGGCGCGCCAACGGTGTCGATGGCCGGTCAGGTGCGGCATCGGATAAGCTGCCGCCAATCGCAATGGGCACCTGAATGTGCTTTGGTCTAGGCCGAGCCGTCGCAAACTCGTTGAACGCTCGATCTATCAGCGCATAAGCCGCCTCGGGCGACTTCACCTCATGACTCCAATCACACACACAAGCCGCCGCCCCTTCCTGATCAATCATCTGATGCAACTGCCCGCGTTTGGCCGCCGTCTCATCCAGGCAGGACGAGATCACAAGAAGCGGCACGCTATCCGAATAGGCCTGGCCCATCGGGGTCATGATGTTCGTCAGCCCCGGCCCGGTGATGACATAGGCCACACCGGGCTTTCCGCTGGCGCGCGCATAGCCGTCGGCCATGAACCCGGCCCCTTGCTCGTGGCGCGCCAGAACATGGGTAATCCCCGCCTCTTCGATGCCGCGATACATCTCGACGTTATGCACCCCGGGTATGCCGAAGATCACGTCGACGCCGCGCGCCTTGAGCATGTGGGAAATCTGCGCACCGAGGGGACGTTGGGTCATCAGGCTCTCCAGAAGGCCAGGGTGAAGATGGCGTAAACCGCCAAAAGTTCGAGCCGCCCTATCAGCATGGCGGCGGTCAGAATCCATTTGGCGGTGTCATTTAGGCTGGCGAAATTGCCCGTCGGGCCAATCGTGTCACCCAGACCCGGACCAATATTGGCCAGCGCGGCGCTGGCACCGGAAATCGAGGTGGTCAAGTCGAGACCGGTAAAGCCAAGCAGCACCGAAATCACGCCCAGCGTGGCCACGAAAAAAACGAAGAAGCTCATGACCGAACTCAGCACATCATCTTCAATTGCGCGACCGTTGTAGCGTGGCGTGAAAACCCCGTGGGGTGTATAGATGCGAAGCAACTGGGCGCGCACGGACGCGAAAAGAAGCTGATAGCGGAAGACCTTGATCGAGCAAGAGGTCGACCCGGCACAGCCACCGATCAAACCGATGAAGAAGATGATCGTGACAGGGAATGAGCCCCAAAGCATGTAGTCTGCGCTGGCATATCCCGTGCCGGTCAGGATCGAGACCGTATTGAAGAGCACTTTGCGAAAAGTCGGCTCGCTCACGCTGTTCGCCTCCAGCATGCGCCACGCGCAGAGGATCAGGACAAAGGCTGCTGCGGTCAGGAAAAAGCCCCGGATCTGAGGGTCGGTCAGAAGCGGACGCGCCGTGCCTGCGGTGATCTGGACAAAGCGCACAAACGGCAAAGCGGCCAGCATCATGAAGACGACCGCGACATATTCCGCCGAGGCTCCGAAGACCGCAAAGGAGTCGTCGTAGTTTGCAAACCCGCCTGTGGCAACGGTGGTCATCGCGTGTACGGTGGCATCAAACGGGTTCATGCCCGCAAGAATGTAGCCTGTGACACATAGCAAGGTAAGCGTGAGGTAAATTACTGAAATACGAGAGGAAATCTCGGTTGCGCGCGGCAGGATTTTTCCCATCGTGTCAAAGCCGGAGCTGCGGAAGATCTGCATGCCGCCGACGCGCAGTTCCGGCAGGAACACCATCGCCACAACGATGATCCCGATGCCGCCCAGCCACTGCATAAGACCGCGCCATAGCAGAAGGCCTTTGGGCAGTTCCTCCAGACCAGAAAGCACTGTGGAGCCAGTAGTTGTCAGTCCCGACATGGCCTCAAACACCGCATCCACGATCCGGGCGTCGGTTGCCCCTAAGATAAACGGCAAGGCGCCAAAGATCGGCAGGGCCACCCAAACACCGGTGGTCAAAAGAAACGTTTGCTGGATGGTCAGCCCCTCGCGCACACCATTGCGACAGGCCAGCGCCACCAAGCCACCGATCAGAACGGTGAGTATCGCACTTTCAGCAAAAACCAACCAATGCTCACGCCCTTCGGCAATATCGACCAGCATGGGCAGGATCATCGCCAGCCCCAGCGCCATGACCGTCAGGCCAATTACATATCCGACAGGGCGAAAGTCCAACATGCGCGCAGAGTTGGCCGGGGGCTGTGCCAGTGTCAAGCGCAGGTCGAGCGAAATCTCGGAGCATAGCAGCACAAACTCCGCCCTGTGGATAAGTCGGCAGGCAGATCACACTTGGCAGAAAATCGCTCAGTTTAAATGTGCCCGACCCAGCGGAGCGATTCAGACTCGGCGCAATAGTTTTGAGACATTCACACTCAATTCCGGAGTTTTCAGGCATTCTGAGCGCGCCTAAACTGCACGCTTTGAGTTGTCAGACGCAACCGCAACGACATCTGGAAATGAAAGGTAGGGACTCGTTT
>JBCAZO010000421.1:0-2863 GCA_038532975.1 Pseudomonadota bacterium | reverse complement strand
GTTCCTGCGCCGGTGTACGTGCGGTAGAGGCCGCAAGCTCATCAGGGATTTGCGGCGATTCTACAATGAGCCTCATCTGCGAGACATATGAGGGTGGCATGCTCATCGCCACGATCACAGAGGCGGCACCAAGCACGGTGGCCACCACCAGAAAATACGGCAAGCGCCGCATGAAAATCGACCAGTAATATTTTAAAGATGTCATCCCGCTTTCTCCTCGGGGGGGGTCACTCTGTGCCGTTGGGTCAGAAAGAGGCAATCAGGATCGTCCTCCTCTGTCCCAGTGCCCTCAACCTGGGACAGACCCCCAAAAAAAACCCCGTCATCAAGGACGGATTTGACCACGTCCTTGGTGACTTTGTCGGCTTCTGAACTCCAGGCATAGAGCATGGCAAACTCACATAACTGATTAACAAGCCGCGGCACGCCGCGGGTAGCGGCATAGACCGCCTTGCAGGCTTCTGGCGTAAATTCACGCCCCGTGCCGCCGGCCACCGTCAAACGGTGGGAAATATACTTCGAGATGGTCTCTTTATCCATGCCCGTCAGATGAAAGCTGGCCGCAACGCGTTGTGCCAGCTGGCGCATAGACGGGCTCAGAACCATGTCGCGCAGCTCGGGTTGGCCCACAAGAATAAGCTGAATAAGCTCATCTTTATTGGCATTCATATTGGTCAGCATGCGCAGCTCTTCGAGACCCTCGGTCGAGAGGTTTTGCGCCTCATCTATAATGAGCACCACCCGGCGGCCTTCGGCATATTGCCCGATGATATATTCCTGCAACCGCTGGAACATGGTGACATAGCTCTCGCCGGGATCAGCCTTCACGCCAAAGGCGTTGAGCACCCAGGTCACCAGCTCTCCGCGGCCGCCTTGCGCATTGGAAATCAGACCCACATTGACCGTATCATCCAGCTTACCCAGAAGCTTTTGCAGCAAGGTGGTCTTGCCCGCCCCGATCTCACCAGTGATCAGCGTGATCGGAGAGCGTGACATGATCCCGAACTCCAGGATCGAGTAGGCGCGCTTGTGCTGCTTGGACCAGAACAGGAAACTGGGGTCGGGCACCAGCGTAAAGGGGCGTTCACGAAACCCAAAGTGACCTGTGTATAGTTCTTCCGAATCCATCTGGATGCTCTACTCGCCCAATATCCCGCCAAAGCGCTTTTCATGTCCTGCCACCGAACGGGACGACCTGATGTCCCAAAGCGCCTAGGTGGCCAATAATACCCTACCGAGACCAAATTACGTCTGTCTCAAGAAATCGGGCCTCTTATGCGCGATTTCAACAGCCAGCGCAAATCCCATTCCTGGAAAGTTTAGCCTGATTTTCACTGTAAGACATCTTGGGCGATATTGTGGCAAGCATTTCCATAAACTTGAAGGTCTTATCCAGATTCGGACCTCTGGTTTCTGATCAAATGACCAGAAACAAAGATACTGTTTCCTCTTGAGAAACAATAAAACATGGAGGAACCTCATGAAGATGCTTGAAAAGCACGCTTCGTGAACAACTTATCCAAAAATATCGAGAAATTTTGCTGAAACCCTTATGAATCTGGCAATTTAGTGTTAAGAATTTGACAGGGTAAAACCAAGGCTGCTTCGCACACGAATTTATCGTGGATTGGGTAAATGCGAGCTCAGCCGCTGAACGAGTATGATGAGTAATTGCCGGACGAGTTTCTGTCCGACTTGGGGTGAGAATTTTTAGTATGACGACACATTTAAACGATTTCACAGTACCTGACCGCACGCCATCTTCGGACACACTTTCCCGGAATGCCCGGTCTTTCAGCCTATACAAATCTGTTTTCAAGCGGGTGCTCGACATCACGCTTGTCATTCTGGCTGTGCCTTTCGCGCTTCCACTGGTGCTTCTGATGGCTCTGCTGGTGGCCCGCGACGGGTCTTCGCCTTTCTTCCTGCAACGTCGTGTGGGCCGGAATGGTGAAATCTTCAACCTGGTCAAGATCCGCACCATGGTGAAAGACGCCGAAGCCAAGCTGGAATCTTACCTGGAAGCCAATCCAGAGGCACGCGCAGAATGGGACAGCACACAAAAGCTGAAAGATGATGTGCGGATCACGGGTGTTGGCAAATTTCTTCGCAAATCCTCGCTCGATGAGCTGCCGCAGCTCTGGAATGTACTGCGTGGAGACATGTCTCTAGTGGGACCGCGACCGATGATGGAAGATCAAAAGCCGCTTTATCCTGGCTCAGCCTATTACGCGCTGCGCCCTGGGATCACCGGCCTGTGGCAAATCTCGGACCGCAACCAGTCGACCTTTGCAGCGCGCGCGGAATTTGATGCCGATTATTTCAACAGCCTGTCCCTGAAAACAGATATGTCGATCCTTGCACGGACCGTTTCTGTTGTTCTACGCTGTACCGGTTACTGATTTATCTGAACCGCTGACCGCTGCGCTGCCCTTTTAGGCCCGTGTGGCGGTTTCCAATGACAGGAACGCCAATGTTCAAACGTTATGTCTCGGGGGTTCTTCTGGCATCCAGCCTGGCTTTGCTGGCCGCTTGCGATTCTGCCGAGGAACGCGCCGAAGAGCATTTCCAAACCGCGTTGGAATTTATCGAGGACGGCGATTTTAAACGCGCCAGGATTGAATTCCGCAATGTCTTCAAGCTGAACGGCAACCATCACGAGGCGCGCCTGACCTTTGCGCGCATGTTGCGCAATCAGGGTGATTTTTCACAATCCTATAGTCAATTCCTGCGCCTCGTCGAACAGGACCCACAAAACCTGGAAGGTCAGCTGGCCCTGGCACAGATGGCCATTGAACTGGGCAATTGGGAAGAGGCCGAACGGCATGGCAAGGCCGCGTTTGAACTCGCCCCGGACAATCTT
>JBCAZO010000420.1:0-2891 GCA_038532975.1 Pseudomonadota bacterium | reverse complement strand
CGCAGGCCAGCTTGTTTCTGGTATTGTCCGCAGCAGGTGTAACCGCGCTCATTGCCGCCTCGCCAGAGGCGTTTCAGGTGGCCAAGCTCATTGGCGCCGGGTTTCTGATCTACCTTGGTGTGCGCGGCTGGATCACTGCGCGCCGTGCGATCATGGCGACTGAGCAGGATGGGCGAAGCATCTACTGGCGCGCCTTTGCCATTGCCACGATCAACCCCAAAAGTGTCGCTGGCTACCTGGCCGCGTTCAGTCAATTCGTGCAGCCTGATATCCCGATCTGGGGCCAGATGTGGGTGATCTTCCCCACGGCGCTGACCCTCACCGCGATAAGCTACATGGGCTACACCGCCTTGGGCGCGGGGCTAGGGCGTGCCGCACTTGGGGCTGTCTTCAACGTCTGGCTGCGGCGGGCCTTGGCAAGCTGCTTTATCGTTTACGGTGTGCTCCTGGGCAGTGCCACGACACCGGGGAGGACGTGATGGTTCGAGGATCCTGTTTGTGTGGGGCTGTTGCCTTTGAATTGAACGGACGATTGCGGTCGGTCACAGGGTGCCATTGCGGCCAATGCCGCAAGCAGTCAGGGCATTATTGGGCCGCGACATCAGTCGCAAATACTGGCCTGACGCTTACCAATGACGATGGGCTGGCTTGGTTCGATGCCAGTCCAACAGCACGCCGCGGCTTTTGCAAGCAATGCGGCTCGACGCTCTTTTGGAAGCCAACCGGCGAGGACAGAACGGCAATTTCCGCAGGTGCTTTGGACCTTGGATCTGGTCTGGAGCTGACGAAACATGTGCACGTGGCAGACAAGGGCGATTACTACGACGTGCCAGACGGTTTGCCTCAGTTCCAAGCGCTAAGTGGAGAAGAAAATGCTTAAAGGAAGCTGTCTCTGCGGAGGCGTGACATTTGAAGTGAGTGCCCCGGCCGAAGGCGCATCGGTGTGCCACTGCGGGCAGTGCCGAAAACAATCAGGTCATGTTTGGTCATCGGCGCATGCTGCCGAAACCGCGATTCACATTGCAGGCCCCGTGCACTGGTACAAAGCAAGCCCGGCTGCAAAGCGCGGCTTTTGCGCCCGGTGCGGGTCGTTCTTGTTCTGGAAGGCGCATGACGAAGATACGATGAGTTTTGCTCTTGGAGCGCTCGATGGGGAAACCGGCCTCAAGCTGGAGAAGCACATCTTCACTGCGGACAAGGGCGACTACTACGAAATCGACGATGGGGTGCCGCAATCATGATCAGCGGGTCCTGTCTTTGTGGTGCGAATGTTCTGGAGCTTGACGCGCCTGCAGGCCCGGTCACGGCCTGCCATTGCACGCAATGCAGAAAGTATTCCGGGCACCACTCGGCCAGTCTCGATGTTGACCGTGACGCGGTGCGCTGGATCAAACAGGGGCACATCAAAGAATTCCAGCACCCCAGCGGCGCGCGCCGTGTGTTCTGCGGAAACTGCGGCACAAAGCTTTGGTTCGAAGGTGCAGACGGGTGGTTCAGCCTTGAGGCGGGGCTGATGGAGTCACCAACGGGCGGACAAATGGCGGGGCATATCTTTGTCGCCAACAAGGGTGACTACTACTCGATCTCGGACGGCTTACCACAGAAGGCGCAGCTGTAATGTGGGAGGTTCTGACCGGATTTGAGCCAAGTGTCCTCGTTGCTTTTATTGCCGCAGGTCTGCTTCTCAACATCACGCCCGGGGCGGACTTCGTCTTCGTCTCGGCCAGCGGCATCTCCGGGGGTCCAAAGATCGGCATGGCCGCCGCGCTGGGCGTGAACCTAGGAGTGGCAGTGCACATCATCATGGCTGCAGCAGGGGTTTCGGCTTTGCTCCTGGCCTTTCCGTGGGCCTATGACGCAATCCGCTATGCAGGCGCGGCTTATCTCTTATGGCTGGCTGTGCAGGCATGGCGCGCAAGCGGCGAATTGAGCGAAGGGCGCGCGGCACGTAGTGTTTGGCGCGCGATACGCCGGGGGTTCATAACCAACGTTCTGAACCCCAAAACAGCGCTCTTTATCTTTGCATTCATTCCGCAATTCACCGACCCCGCAATTGGGCCAATCTGGACGCAGATCCTAGTTCTGGGCGTGATTTTCATGGTGTTTGGCGCTGCCTTCTCTCTGAGTCTCGGCGCGGCAGCAGGGTTTTTTGCGCATGCTCTGAAGGCGAAAACAAGAATTCTCAACCGGGTCTCTGCCGTCATGTTTGGCGGTCTGGCGGCGCGGTTGGTGTGGGACTGAAAACTTATGAACTTTGCGGGCGCCTGAAGCGGCTCGCGAGATTAGGGAGATGACAATATGGCTGACTTACCAACAACCGCACGGGTTGTGATCATTGGCGGAGGCGTGGTGGGCACATCGACACTTTACCATCTGGCGAAGGCGGGATGGAAAGACTGCATCCTGCTCGAAAAGAACGAACTGACCGCAGGCTCTACATGGCACGCGGCGGGCAATGTGCCGAACTTTGCCGGGTCCTGGGCGGTGATGAACATGCAGCGCTATGGCGCAGCCATGTACCGGACGCTGGGTGAGGATGTGGACTATCCGATGAACTACCATGTTACCGGTTCGATCCGCTTGGCACATTCCAAAGAGCGGATGCAGGAGTTTGAGCGCGTCGCCGGTATGGGCCGGTACCAGGGCCTGCAGATGGACATCATGACGCCTCAGGAAATGAAGGAACTGCATCCCTTCATAGAGACGCATGACCTTGAGGGCGGCATGTGGGACCCGCTGGATGGCGATATTGACCCGGCACAGTTGACGCAGGCGCTGGCCAAAGGCGCGCGGGATGCCGGTGGCCATATCGAGCGGTTCTGTTCGGCAACCGGCATCGAGCGGGATGGCGACGAGTGGATCGTGAAGACCCAGAAGGGCGATATTCGCTG
>JBCAZO010000419.1:1340-2923 GCA_038532975.1 Pseudomonadota bacterium | reverse complement strand
GGAAAGATTTTCAAACATGCCTCGGCCTCCTTCGCCGGTTTCGGGATGTCACCCCTAAGATAGGGGCAACGGTTCAAACGATAAACGCCCCCACGGGCGAAACTCGCTGGTGGGGGGCGATCCCGGGCCTGCGCCCAAGGGACCGGAAGATCAAACGCCTTCCGTGATGTTGAGGGGCGTTTAGTCCCGGAAACCTATGGAGTCAAGCTTGTAGGAGCTTCGTGCAAAGGTCATTCACACATGACTTTGAAATCAAAAACGCGTCCCGGCAGGGTCCACATCGTGTCCGGTGTGTGGACCTGAAACACCTGCCGTCGGCTGAGCGCGGTCCATCCTTCGGTGTCCTTGGGTAGATCAAAGCTTTCCAGTGACCCACGTGGCGCAAAGAGTGTGATCAATAGGGGGTCTTCATAGGCGCTTA
Source organism: Pseudomonadota bacterium (assembly GCA_038532975.1). GTDB lineage: Bacteria > Pseudomonadota > Alphaproteobacteria > Rhodobacterales > Rhodobacteraceae > Roseovarius. The sequence continues at coordinate 2,502 of JBCAZO010000419.1, read as the reverse complement.
TTCCGCCAAGGTTGCCTTCGACGTCCTTGGCGTCGAATGAGGCATAATCGGCAAAATGTGGTGTGCGAACCATGTGCACGGCGCGCAACACGCCACTGACAGAACTGCCGTCGGGGGCCACGACATGGATCGTACCGGTAGACAGGTAGGACACAGTTTCATTGCCCATGCGCAGGGCGCGGCCTTCGGAATAAGCAATCTCGCCCTGCAATATGGAACCTGAAGGCAGTGTGCCGTGATCAGCTTCGGTCTCCACCTGAAACGTGGCAAGACATTCTGCGGCTTGGGCTGTCAGAGGCCCTGCGGCAAGCAAAGCGGCGGCTAGACCTGTCAGAAGGCGCTTCATGTCAGTTCCTCAATAGAAAGGTGAAATCCGAAAAGGCCCCTTCGGAAGTTTCAGCCGCGGCGTGACAGCCCAGGCATGTGCCGCTGGGGTCTGTCTGAAGGTAAGTCTCCATCGTGGTGTTGCTGAGGTATCTCGGCAGCTCCCCGTGCTCAAAAATCGGATCGGGATTGGCCCCGCGCCATTGAGATGAGATCAGCATGTAGTTGGCCAGTTTGGACCCGTTCAGTTTTGCCTGCCAGACAGTGTTGGTGTCCTGTGTGGGGCCAAAGATGTCCCAGCACCGAACGACCTGTGATGGTTGCGCCGGAGTGCCATCCAGACGACGCGCAAAGGGGGGAGTTTCTGACCACAACAGGGTTGCAGTTGGCGCTTCATTGGTGGGGCAATCCGGGCAGGTCGCGTCAAATAGAAGATAGTCTGAGATAGATTGTGTTTCTGGAGGCAAACACCCGTCCGGAAAGAGCGACTTGGCGTATAGTGAATTGATATCACGCGCATTCTGCGCTGTTGGAACGTTATCGACATGCTCAAACGTGGCCCAAATCCATTTGTCCCCGTTACCGCTTTGAACTTTGGCGACGATATGCATGCCGACCAGCCCGAGCCGCACGGTTAGACATGCAGTGCGGTTTTCGAGAGCGTGCTGTTTGGGGATCGGGATCAATCCGTCGGCTTCCACATATCCGGCCTCGGGACCGTCCAGAATGCGCCAGGCTGTTTTGATCAGCACTGAGGCAGGCTGATCTTGATCCACGCCTAAGGGGAAGTTGATCTTTTGGTCGAATTTCGCGCGCTGTGCTGGGATATTCAATTCAT
>JBCAZO010000419.1:0-1331 GCA_038532975.1 Pseudomonadota bacterium | reverse complement strand
AGATCAGCCTGCCTCAGTGCTGATCTTGATCCACGCCTAAGGGGAAGTTGATCTTTTGGTCGAATTTCGCGCGCTGTGCTGGGATATTCAATTCATTTTCAAGGATATAGGTGAGCGCAACGGCGTTCATTCGCTTTTCGTAGACGATGAAGTTTCCCGCCTGGTCGACGAGCGTATTGCCGTCTGATTGCCTGATGTCGGCGACCACGGTTTCAGGCGAGGAGGCTTGGCACGCCGGATCGGCTGTGCGCATCACTTCAGTGCCGCGGGCGTAATCGCGCCATCCATGCAGGTTGCTGCCGGGCCGAACGGCATCCCAATTCAAAGCAACAAAGGCTTGCCATGCATATTCATCGAAAGGCGCCTGGGCCGGGGCGTTGACGACGCGGTACTCAAAGAAGCGGCTGAAGTCGGGCTGATCTTCGGGGAACACCGGGCAAAGCTGATCATGAGGTTCCACAATGCAAAACGAGCGCGGGGTCTCTTGCGCATATGCTAAACCAGTGAGGCCGAAGAGAAAAAAGAGGGTTTTGGCAAGAATTGTATTCATAAAAGCAATTTTGGATACAAAATACTACTTCTGTCAACAACTGCTTCTGATATGCTTGTTATATGAAAGCTCCTGTTCGATCCTCTGATGCATTCGCACCCGTCAAAATATCCAGCGCGCAAGTGGCTGATATCGTCACGGAACTTCGCAATGATATTGTTACGGGCGAGATCGCGCCTGGCGCGCCCTTGGGGCAGGAGGCGCTGGCGGAAAGATTTGGGGTGAGCCGCATGCCTATTCGCGAGGCGATCCGGCATCTGGAAACCATGGGTTTTGTGAATGTTGAAAGCAACAAGCGCACCCATGTGGCCGAGACCAGCCTGAATGATTTTCGCGACATCTATGACATGCGGCTGGCGCTTGAATGTGTGGCAATCCGGTCGGCCATGGCGCATCTGACCAATGCGCAGATTGAGGCCGCCGAGCGTATTCAGCAGGACATAGCGGGTACGGATCCGCTCAGTTTTGGCCAATTAAATCATGCGTTTCACATGACGCTCTACCGCCCCTGTAACCGACCGAGGCTTTTGTCGCAGGTTGATATCTTGTTCAATGCGGCGGATCGGTATCTCTGCATTCTGAAAGCCCCGTCCGGGATGCGCGCCAAGTCCGACGCCGAACATGTCGAGTTGATCGAAGCCTGCCGCAAGCGCGACAGCGCGGCGGCTGAAGCGTGTCTGAGACGTCATATTGGCGATGCTGCGGCCTTGTTTGAAGAACAGTTTGCGGAGTGAGCTGTCCAGTTACCGGGACGGACGCTTCACTCGTTCTCTCGCAAAAC
>JBCAZO010000418.1:0-2931 GCA_038532975.1 Pseudomonadota bacterium | reverse complement strand
CGTGATCGATTGGTCAAGCCGGGACCGGATAAAAGCAAGCACGCGAGCGTAGTGGGTCGAAGTGAAGCGGGCGCTCAATTCCGCGTCTTCCGGTGGGCGTTTGCCATAGCGTTGCAATAGCTTGACCAGCAAAACCCGGCTCATGGCTTCGAACATTACTCCGGACGTTATGTCGTCATTTTCCAGGGCGTCGCGCAGCATCACGCCCGCAGCACACAAGTCCGCATCTTCAAAGAGCGGCGTGTCATGGAATTGCTGAGGGTCGAGCAGCATCGACAATTCGGTCTGGGCAAAGCGTTCCACCTTAGCAGGGTCGAGGGTGATGACGATCACATCCGAAGTGTCGAACCACCGCCATCCAGATCGCGTTCCGGCAGGTGTGACGACAATCTGGTCCTTGTGAAAAGTGAAATCATGGAGCTGTCCGTCGCGCATGTTCTGAACACGGTGCGGCGTTTGCTGAAGGTTCAGCAGGACATGATGTTCTGCAAAGACGTCTTCGGGCATCCTGTCCGGCTCAGCCTGAAAATAACGCAATGACATCAAGCCTGCAGCCGACGTGTGCTCTTGCTCATCGCTGTTGAGCAACGGCAACGTCGGGTAAATCTCTTCGTATCGACGCGGCATCCGAAACCTCCTGTAACGCAGATAGTGCGCCGGTTCTGTTGGAAAACCAATTGCCTGCTCGATAGCATTGTTCAGCTCAAATGATTCATGGCAGCTTTTGGGAAGCCGCGCTGCGGCAAGTTAACCTGCCCGGAATGTTGGCTCTGGGCTGAGACCAACAATAGAGCCGCATTCATTTAGGGCTTCTAGATGCCAACGTCATGACCCATTGATGCATATCAATTTGCAGTTCGTAGTTTATGCCAGAATTGGTCCAATTGCGCCAAGTTCAAAAGGAGCATAAAAAATGCGGCGACTAAGGATCTGTACCGTGGCATTGTCAACACTCTGGATCTTCGCCTGCGATGAGATCGACTCAGACTTGGAACGGGCTGTCGTTGGGGCCGCTGTCGGGTGCGCTGCCGGTGAAGTTTTGGTCGACGGACGTTGCATAGAAGGTGCAGTCGTCGGAGCGGGTGTTGGTGTACTAATTGACTAGCTGAGTTGTGAGCCTGAACCGTCGAGAGCCATACAAATACTTATTCTCCAGCCACTAAAACCGTTCATAATCGAGCAACACTTTTCCATCCAGAATTTGCCATAGGAACCCGCAGGTATCTCCTTGCTGTGACGCATGCGCCCAAGCTTTTTGAGCAAACCTGTCAGGTGCCATCATGAGAATAATTGAACTTAGTTCGTCGCGCGAAATCCGCCTATCCAATCCGGACCTCTCGGCGAACGCAATTTGTTCTTCCTTGGTCAAGGACATAATTTGAATTGTGTATGCAAGGTATTCGTTTGTGGCAGAACAGGATGTGAAAGGACAGGGAACATCATCGTACAGAACGTGAGCCAGTTCATGCACAACTACGCTCTGGAAATATTCCTCTATTGCTAGAAACGAGAAAGCACCTCCGGAACCGCGCCTCGCCTCCATGAACGGTGGTTCAAGGATTTCGATCCAGTCCAAACCACAATGGTAAACGGCGGTACATCCATCTTTCAGTTCTCTAACAACCTCTATCAACACCGGGACTTTGGGGAGAGGAAAGTCACATTGCTTGAAGAGCGACCTTGCCTTTTCCACAGCATTGCATGTCATGTCGGCATATGCCGAAGTTGATGCGCTGACGCTAACATTGCTTCCTTCGCAAGATACAGTTTCAGGCCAAACTGGAGTGGCCAAGCAGGCAAGACAGAGGGTCAATAAAATCAATTGACGCAAAGTTAAGTCCCTTTGTTTCAGTTTTCCCGCTGCGTCTTGTGCTTCTTACGTCATTGATCTGTTATACATAGACCTCGCCAATTCAGGCTCGCAATTCCACCAAGCACGTCTCTTACTTTGGCAACATGAAGAACTCTTCCCGGACGATTTTACCTCCCTCGACCGAGTAAATTGCGACTTCCCGAAGAGTCATCCTCTTGCCAGTCTCTTTCTGAGTCACCTCGGCTTGGTAGCGCACTCCAAATTGATTGGGCGGATGAACATACGGCCCATCCGCTGTAAGCTCGTGAATGTCGTGTGTTGCCGTCCAATCCTCGCGCTTCGCCTTTATTGCATCGCGACCCTTGGCAATCCGCACATCCCGGCCCGGTGGCACAACGGCTTCTACCGACTCCGCTTTCTCAGAATAGACTTCGTCGACATGAGAAATACCACGACGATCCTGCATTACCTGAACGAACTCTCGCCCCAGTTTGACTAAATCTTCCATTTGAGTTCTCCTCTCACCTAAAAAAGAACATACCAGAACGCTCCGGCACACAATTTGACCACTATCAAATTGCCCGCTTAGAAACGTAACCGGCGGTACATCAATCAATTTTCGTCTAAAAATTTGTTTTTATTTAAGAATTTCAGAAAATGTCTAAGTTGTAAATAATGTCAAAGACGAACCGATCAGCTCTTGTTAAAATGGAGGCAACTAGGAGGATGCGATGTGGTTTAGACTGGTGGTTTTCCTGGCAACATCGGCCGGAACGGCAATGGCGCAAGATGCCAACGTGAAAGATGGACGAGACTTATTCTTGTATTTTTGTGCAGAGTGTCATGGAAAAGATGCGGCTAGTGTTGGACCTATGGCGGAAATGCTGGCGATTGAACCACCGGATCTGACAGTTTTATCCGAACGCAACGCCGGTGAATTTCCGGTAGAATTTGTCGCGACGCAAGTTGACGGTCGCAAACCTACAGAAGTGCACAGTTTCATGCCGGTTTTCGGCTCATCTTTGGATACTGACCAGCACGTTGCGATTGCATTGCCCAGCGGACAACCGATGTTGGTTTCGCGGCATCTAGCTGATTTGATGGCGTATCTTCAGACC
>JBCAZO010000417.1:0-2932 GCA_038532975.1 Pseudomonadota bacterium | reverse complement strand
CGACCCGAAACATGCTGGATTGAGGGAAGGTCTGGTTTGAGGCCATTCAAGACCTCCGTTCATCGCACCTATGGCACGGAATCAAGGGGCGTAGCCCCGCCGTGCCAGCGCCGGACCGGCCCCACGGGCCGGCGCTTTGCTGACGTAAGCGCGACGAATATTCGTTGGAGGAGTTTGGCGAAGATAAAGCGTGCTTATTAGAGTAAAGCCGCGCCGTCCCCCGGTCCGGCGCTGGCACAGCTTGAACGGCTGGTCTGAGCCCAAAGTGCCGAATGCTGCCGCTCGCACGAAGGTCCGAGATCATGAAGGAAGCTTCCGTTTGTTCAGCGTTCTGGTTGGACCAATCGGTGGAACGTGCCACCAATCAAAAAGCATATCATAGATATTGTCATTTTCTTCCGATCTTACTCGTCCAATGGTATGAGAAAGCCACGGTGCGAGCGAAGGGTCACGAGAAAAATGAACATGATTGATCTTGTTTGTTTGTGTGACGAATATGATTTGAAAGGCATGTTCGGCTCTGCTTTTGAGAAGGATTTTCCTTGGATTAATCTGGTGAATCCCGCCGAGATTTCTGACCCGTCCGCAATTCGACATGCGTTTGCTTTTAGCCCTGGTCCGGAAGCGTTCAGCCCCTTTCCAAACCTTCGTCTGGTGTCATCCGCTGGCGCCGGTGTCGATGCGCTGCTGAATCATCCTGATCTGGCCCCAGATGTTGTGATCTCAAGAGTCAAACTTGAAGAGCAGGCCGAGATGATTGCCGGCTTTGCGATATGGCACATCATAGGTTGGCAACGAAGACTTCTTGATTATCCAGCCCTCCAGCGACGCAAAGAGTGGTCGCCGATCAACCGCACGTCTCCGTCTACTTTTCCTGTTGGGATACTGGGCATCGGGCATATTGGCGGAACGTTGGCGCGGAGGCTCAATGACCTGAACTTTCCGGTTTTGGGCTATGGATCTACCTCACGAAATTTCGACGGCATAGAAGTTGTGAGCGGGAAATCGGGGCTGGAGCAGTTGGCAAGTACAAGCCGCGCAATTGTCAATCTGTTGCCGCTTACCGAAGCGACAACGGGAATTTTGTCGGCGGACCTATTCGCCAAGATGCGGGAAGACGCGATCCTCATCAATCTTGGTAGGGGGGCACACCTTGTCGAGCCGGATTTGGTCGCCGCACTCGACATTGGCCGCCCAGCTGCAACCGCGCTGGATACGTTTGCTTCCGAGCCATTACCGAAAGATCATCCGTTTTGGAGTCATGAAAAGATCATGATCACACCGCATGTCGCGGGTGACGCCAATGAGGCACAAGTGGCGGTGTTTGTTGCCAACGGAATTGTCGCATTCGAAAAAGGCGAACGACCAGAGGGTTTCGTAGTCCGTAGTCGAGGATACTGATTTGGCTTGCAGATCTGTCGATCCGATGTTCGATGGCGGAGACAAGCACGCACCATGCGTTTGGCTATAAGGTGTCCCAACTGCCCGCGATCCTGACCTTTGCTATGTTTCGAAGGTCTACGATGGTCAGAAGCAGACCTTCGAGGCGTTTGAATCAACTGCGGCTTTGTCCGCAGAGCCGCCATTCGCGACAATTATTCATCAAAGGGCGGCATTCTCAAAAACTGCGCACCCGTCAGCTGCTGTTTAAGCTTTTCAGTTTGCAAGCAGTTTCCAGTATTTCGATAGATTTGAACCGGTCTCGAACAGGTGCGGCCTCGATTATCCTTCATGACAAAAGACACACCTTGCTTCGCCTCTAGAAACTCAGGTTGGTAGTTGGGAAAAAGGTTCTTCAGCTTCCTGATAAGTGCGGTTCTGAACTGCGGCGAAGAGACAGGTGGTTGAGCTGGCATGGTCAAGTATAAGCATCCACATTAATCCAAGCAACTGCAGCTCAACCCCCAAAGCACCCATCCCCCCTACTCCCGCGCCGCTTCCATCTGTTTTGCGATCTCGGCGGCCCATTCCCCGATCACCGGCAGAAATTCCACCTGGCTGACAGACCAAGCCACCGCTGAAAGCAAGAGAGACGCCCCCAACACAGTACCGAGACCAAAGGCCAGGCCGCGGGCAAAGCTGTAGCTGAGCAGTTTCGGGATCGAGTTGTGGATGCGCACGAAGGATAGCTGATTGAGCCGCGCGACTTCCGCGCGCAGCGCCCGCATTTCCTGCGCCATGTCAGGCTCTTCACTCACCCAAAACTCTCCGCGACGTCATACATCACCGGCTCAAAGCTTTTGCACAGCTCGTTGATCTTGCGGTTGCGGCGGCGCATTTCTTCGCTTCGCAACATGGCGAGAAAATCATCGCGCTTTTGCCATTGCGAGTAGTTGGCAATCCGCGTCTGGGCATCGTTCACATGCAGACCCGCCGCCACAAATCCAGGCTGTTTGGAGATAAACGCCTGATACGCCTCGCGCAGCTCATCCAACAGGTCCTGACACGCGCCGGGTGAGGTTTCAAATGTGGTGATGACGGTTTGAATATCAGCGGATGGATCAATCGAAAGCATGAGATGTCTCCTTGTCTTACCAAGAGACTATCAGCTTCCACGGGCTGAGCAATTCCCAATGCCCAAAGATCAACGGGCCCAAAGATCAACGGGTCAGGCGGTTCCCTCTCCGGCCCTGCGCACGCGCACCCCGTTGATCTTCCAGCCGTCCTCTCCCGCAATCATTTCGTATTCAAGCTCGTAATAGACTCCGTCGGCATCCCGGATGAGCACATCCTGAACCAGCGCCCCACCGATATCCCGTGTCTCCAGAAACTCCACTTCAGAAGGCCGCCAGACCATGGGATACCCGTTGCGCACCATCTCACCAAACCGTTCGGACGTGCCGAACATGCCTTTGATCATCGGGCTTGCAAAAGTGAATGCGGTGGCAAAATCATCTTCCTGAAAGGCCGAAAGCTGATCCGAAATCACTTT
>JBCAZO010000416.1:0-2939 GCA_038532975.1 Pseudomonadota bacterium | reverse complement strand
ACAACATGGGTCTTCTCCAGTGTTGGAAAGTGTTGGTGTCAATCTGCCCCGCTGCAGACCCTGCCCGGTGTGGCGGCGTTGGAAGGGTGAGGCCGTAGGGCGGGGTTCACCCCGCCAATCCGACATTTTCCGGGGTGAACCCCGGCCTACCTCATTTGCTTTGCCCAGCACGGAATAAAGGCGCGGTACGTGCCGCCGTGCCAGCGGCGGACCGGCCCGATGGGCCGTCGCTTTGCCGACGTAAGCGCATCGATTATCCCGGGGAGGCGTTTGGCTAGGATAAAGCACTGCCAAACCAATTCAGGCTGCGCCGTCCCCCGGTCCGTCGCTGGCACGGCTCCAATCTCGCGTCGCAAAAAAGAACCCTAACAACCTCTTAAAGCGTTTCGCGCGCGAAACAATTGGTTGTGGTAGCGTGGGGTTTCACCCACTTTGTTTTAACGATTGGCAGGTAACTTACTCAGCCCAGTGCTGCTATCTTCGTAGCGCTCTCACAAGCATTGCAACAATCAAAATGGCAATGTTTGCTGCAGAAGAAACAAAAAGGGCATAGCCAAACAGGAGGATCAACCACCCGGAGTCGACATCTCGATAATCGGCCACGAAGAGCAAGAGAAATATTGATGATGGAAGAATGCTTGCCAGCGTGAGCTTTAAAGGTTTCCGTTTTTGCTGCGACAAGAGGACCAAGGTGAAACTGGTCACTGAAACCGCAACTGCGGGTATTATTAATCCAGTCGCGGTCATGGGGTCTCTATAACCTCAAACCAAAACGCAATTTTAATTTCCAAAGACTTATTTTGCAATTCATACGCCCATGCTGAAACAGAAACTGGTGCTAACCCCGAGAAAAAGCAATGCCCAATCGCCCGGTGAAGGTGGGCAGACTGCCCACCCTACATCTCCTTGCAACACCACCTCTCCATCCCTACCCTCCGCGCCATGGAGAACCTCACCGCCTTCCTGCTGGCTGCCTTTGCCCTGACGGGCAGTCCCGGGCCCAATACGCTGAGTGCAGCCGCCGTTGGGGCGTCCTTCGGGCGGCTTCGGGGTCTGCGTTACATGGCCGGGCTCAACCTCGGGGTCATGCTGGTGGCGCTGGTTGTGGGCACGGGCATTTCCGGTGCGATCCTCGCCCTGCCAGGTGTGACGCCGGTCATCACGGCGCTGGCCATCGCATACTTTCTCTACCTCGCCTGGAAAATCGCCACGGCCCCCGCTCTCGGACAGCTTGAAGACACCAGCACCACCCCGCCGCGTCTGATCGACGGTGTTTTTGTCACGCTGGCCAACCCCAAGGCCTATGCCGCCATGGCAGCGCTCTTTTCGGGGTATATCCTCATCGCGGGAGACCCATTGCTCGATGGGCTTTGGAAGGCTCTGCTGATCCTCGGCGTGATCATCATTGTCAATTTCCTATGGCTGATGACCGGCGCCGAACTGGCCCGTCACCTGCGCTCACCGCGCGCCGCGCGCGCGGTCAACATCACCTTTGCTTTGCTTCTGCTCGCCTCCGTGGCGACACTTGCAATGTGAATACCGTTCCACTCGACGCCTGACCCACCTTTGCCTAAGCTGCGAGGCAAACCCCGGAAAAACAAGGAGCGCAGATATGGAAAGCTGGACATTGGTTACCGGTGCCTCCGAAGGGCTTGGCGTTGAGTTTGCCAAGCTGGCAGCCAGGGAAAACCGCAACCTCATCCTCGTGGCCCGCTCCGAAGACAAACTCAACACGCTGGCCGAAGAGCTGCGGCGCAATGATGTGCAGGTCGAGGTCATGCCCGCAGACCTGTCGGACCTCTCCCAGACAGAGGCGCTCTGGGCTAAGGCAAGCGAGAATCGATTGATCGACCGCCTGGTGAACAACGCCGGGCTGGGACGGCACGGAGATTTTGGCGACGGGCAGGATTGGGCGCGCGAACTCACTTCGATGAACGTTAATATGACGGCCCTGACCTACCTGATGAAGCACGCCATCCCGCACATGCAGAGCCACGGCGGCGGGCGCATTCTCAACGTGTCCTCCGTCGCAGGCTTCACACCTGGGCCCAACATGGCCGTCTACCACGCGACCAAAGCGTTTGTGCTGTCCCTGTCTGAGGCCGTGGCCGAGGAACTGAGCGGCACAAACGTCACTGTCACTGCCCTTTGTCCGGGGGCGACGGCCACGAATTTCTTTGACGATGCCGATATGGGCGGCGTGCGGCTGATCAATCTGGCCAAGCCGATGTCGGCCAAAGACGTGGCCGAGCAGGGCTGGATCGCTGCGCGCGCGGGAAAACGGGTGATTGTCACCGGTCTGCTCAACAAGGTTTTTGCCTTTTTGCCACGCATCTCACCGCGGAGGGTCACGACCTTTGTGGCCTCCAAAATCATGGGCAAAGCACACTAAGTTCTTTTATTGGAAACATTTGATAGCGCTATCATAATTGCGCGCCTCGCTGTGCTCTTCTAAGAGAGCGGGAGTTTTTTATCTATTGTTCGAGGACACGCATGTCGAAATCCGCTCAGACCGACAAAATCCGCCAGGGCCAGGGCTTTATTGCAGCGCTGGACCAATCCGGCGGATCCACCCCCAAGGCGCTCAAGCTTTATGGCGTGACTGAAGATGCCTATTCGGGCGACGCGGAAATGTTCGACCTGATCCACGGGATGCGCGCCCGTATCGCGCAGGCCCCGGATTTTACCGGCGACAAGGTGATCGGCGCGATCCTTTTCGAAATGACCATGGACCGCCAGATTGCAGGCAGGCCCTCGGCCGAGTTTCTCTGGGAAGAGCGCGGTGTCGTGCCGTTCCTGAAGGTCGACAAGGGGCTGGCGGATGAGACCGATGGCGTGAAGCTGATGAAACCCATGCCGGATCTCGAAGCGCTTTTGGAGCGGGCCAATGCGGCTGGGATTTATGGCACCAAGATGCGCTCGGTCATCGATGCCGCCTC
>JBCAZO010000415.1:0-2953 GCA_038532975.1 Pseudomonadota bacterium | reverse complement strand
CTCCGCCCTCACGCCCTCAGAGAGCATCCAGCCCGCAATCTTGTCCACCGCATTATGCCGCCCCACGTCCTCCATATAGACCAGAGGTCGCGCGCCCTGACACAGCACCGTGCCATGAATGGCCCCGGCCTCAAGGTAGAGCGACGGGGTACGGTTGATCTTGGATGCCAGCTGATAGAGGTCTGAGGTTTTCACCGAAATCTCGGGCAGAACCATCCCCTCAAGCCCCTCCATCATATCGCCAAAGACCGTCCCCACGGCACAGCCACTGGTCCGGGTCTTTTTCTTCAGCTTTTCTTCATAGGTGGTCTGCCCGTCGGTACGCACCACAACGGTTTCAAGGTCTTCGTCATAGTCCACACCTGTGACGGTCTCATCATCGCGCAACATGCCCTGATTGCGCAGAAACCCAAGTGCCAGGTAGTCAGGGTAATCGCCAATCGTCATGGCGGTGACAATCTCCTGACCGTTCAGAAAGATGGTCAGAGGGCGCTCTTCCACCACGGAAATCTCAACCGGCTGCCCGTCGTGATCATGCCCCATCACCGCACGCGTCAACCGCACAGCCTTTGGATCGGGTGCAATGAGATAGTCTGACAGTATGTCTTCGACCGCCACGAAGGCTCCTCCCCATAGTCCGAGCCAAAGCTCGCAGAAAACGAAGCTAGTCTAAGGCTTTGGTCCGGCGACGCAATGCACCAAATTGTGCGAGGTTTAGTTCAGGGTCACAGCTCGCGCTACAGCGTCCGGGTTCCACTCCCGCAAAACCTTGGAATTGTCGTCGCTGTCATATTCGTGCAGGCGCTGTTCCGTGACCCCTGGAACCTTGGAAAACTGGTCGGCCAGCTTCACCGGATAAAACGTCTGGCTGACCTGCCCTGGAAAGGCTTCCGCCAAAATGGCCGAGGTGGAATGCGCACAAAACGCGCCCGGCACGGCCCCATACCCCTGCGCCAGACGCATCACGCGCTCGGCCTTTTCAGGACTCACATCAATCTGCTGAATGCGCACATGCCACGTCTTGCGCGCGTGAAAACGGGTATACACATCCGCAACCTGCGGCGTAATGCCAAAAATCACATCGTTCCGCTCTGGAATGGTCTCGTGCTTGAAGGATCCAGCGGGATCAAAAATAACCCGTTGCGACCCGTTGATCATCAGGGATGTGTGCCCGCCACTGCCGTTGCGGTTATTCACCATTGTAAACAGCGTCAGGCGCGTTGGACCGTCATGACGATACGCGGCCTTGGCAACGGCTTCATCCGGTGCCCAGACAGACGTTGCGGCGCATCCAATCAGAAATAAAGAGGATGCGATCACAAGTGCCAGTGTGCGCATCACAATGCACCTTACCGTTTTGAAGAACCGTCAGCCGTTAATCATTGCAATGAACAGCAACAGCGCGATGGAAATCCCCGCAACCCAGGTCGAGGCTTTGACAAACCCGTTAAAGGTTTTTTCCTGAACCTTAATGTCCATTTCGCCGTGTTTGTGATCTGACATGATCCCGTTCCTCATGTGCAAAAGAAAACTATCGAGCGTGTGGATACTGGATTTCCACACCGCTGTCACGCCCCTGAACGTCGCAGGCTCAGCCTTTTTCGAGGTCCTCTGCCAAACGAAATCCGATCCGGTTGGCTTCTTTTTCTTCTTCCTGCTTGGGCAGTGCGCGCAAAAGCACGTTGAGTTGGCTAACATGCTGAATGAGTTGCGTTTTTGTGCCTGCCGGGTCGCTGCCGTAGAAGGTGACTATGTCGGGATCGAAATACCCCATGCCCTCAATCCGCAGCACACCAGCCTGACCGCCAGTAAAGCCCATGGCGATCTCATGCTGATTGTCGAGCGTTTTTTCAAAATTCTGGATGTAAAGGATCAGCCGCTCATAGGCCCACTGCGCAGGGCTTTTTTGTTCGATTGGCTTTTTGGCGACGGCGTCCGGCACATCTGTGTGCGGCTTGCTGGGGTCAGTATGAACTTCATGACACCGCGGCAACGCCGCCGCCTCCGCGGCCTCGGCCGATGTTTCGATTTTGTCGTCCATGATGCTCACTCCGCACTTTGCCAAAGCCACGCGCCATCCTCTCGCAGGTGGCGGCTGACGTCTCCAGCCTGATGCAGATGATTGAGATGCGCAACCGCTTCGACAAGGGCCAAACCGTAAGTGCCGGGATCAATTCTTCGTTTGAACAAGGGCGCAAAGCATTCGGCGGCGGTCTTTGGCGTGTCCAGATGCGTTCTCAGACGATCAAGCGCGCCGTGATGGTTGTCAATCAACTGGCGCATCCGCGTGGGCAGGCCGGTAAAGGGCAGTTTATGCCCCGACAAGACCAGATGATCCTCATGCGCCAGCGCCGCCAAACGCCCACAGGCCTCCAGCCAATCTGCCACCGGATCCGCCTCTGGCTCGGTCGGATAGACGCCGATATTGGGGCTGATCGAGGAAATGATCTGATCTCCGGCCACCACCAGGTTATCATCGCGGCTCCAAAGGGTGAGGTGTTCGGGCGCGTGACCATTGCCGATATGCACGTCCCAGTCTCGCCCGCCCATATCCAGGACATCGCCCTGTTTCACGCGCGTGTACCCCACCGGGATGGGCGCACAGATATCGCCAAAATTGTACGGCCTGTCATTCTTGCGCGCGTCGAACACCTCGGGGTCCATACCCGCACGTCGCCAGAATTGCAGCGCCTGCGGAGTGGGGCGATCTTCCACATCCAGGATCAGCATGCGCGCCATCAGATAGGCCGTGCGCGTCATGACAAGTTCTGCCCCGAACCGCTCCATCAGCGTGCCGGCCATACCGATATGATCCGGATGGTGATGTGTCAGAACGACGCGCGAGACCGGTTTGCCTCCAAGCGGCCCTGACAGGATGCCACCCCACAACGCCTGTGACCGCTTGGAGCGAATGCCGGTGTCCACGATGGTCCAGCTCTCACCCTCGTCAAAG
>JBCAZO010000414.1:0-2961 GCA_038532975.1 Pseudomonadota bacterium | reverse complement strand
AGAAAGCTTAAGGATTGCTCGCGGTCCAAACGTGATTTCACCGACTCGAAAGCCAGCATCCGATTGACCGAGAAATGCCGCCCGATATCGCGCAGGAATTCGATGTATTTCAGACCGCTCAACCATTCATCATTGTTAAGCATCACGGCATCGGTCAATCGGATGCTGGCTTTCGAGTCGGTGAAATCACGTTTGGACCGCGAGCAATCCTTAAGCTTTCTAGAATTCAACTACATGATCCTGCAGGCCTATGATTTCATGGAGCTGAACCGCCGCTATGGCTGTCTTTTGCAGATGGGCGGGTCGGATCAGTGGGGCAATATCGTCAATGGGATCGACCTTACACGGCGCATTCTCGACACAGAGGTTTTTGGTCTCACCTCGCCGCTGCTGGAAACCGCGGATGGGCGCAAAATGGGCAAAAGCCAGGACGGGGCCGTCTGGCTCAATGCCGACATGTGCGCGCCCTACGCGTTCTGGCAGTTCTGGCGCAACACGATGGATGCCGATGTGGGGCGGTTCCTGAAGCTCTACACAGAGCTGCCGGTTGACGAATGCGAGCGACTCGGCGCGCTGCAAGGCTCAGAGATCAACGAGGCCAAGATCGTTCTGGCCAATGAAGTGACCACACTTTTGCACGGGGCCGAGGCGGCGCAGGCGGCGGAGGCCACAGCACGCGAAGTCTTTGAGAAAGGTGGCGTTGGGGAGGATTTGCCGACGCTGGAGCTGTCAGCCTCAGACATTGGCGATGGGATTTCCATCGTGCAACTGATCGTCAAATCCGGCCTCGCCAAATCCGGCAAGGAAGCGAAACGCTTGATCGCCGAACACGGTGCCCGGATTGACGATGCGCCGCTTACCGACGCGGGACTGATGATCGATGCAGGGGCATTGTCCTCACCGATCAAACTTTCGGCAGGCAAGAAACGCCATGCACTGGTCAAACTGGCCGAGTAACTCGGAATTTTGCGCAAATTCCGACCCGGAAAATGCGCATTTTCCATCCCGCTTTCCACGCGGAAAACACCTTCCTTCACAAAAGTTTCGCAAAACTCTGATTGCACCACCCACTTTATATCGATACTTCTCGATATATGGATACTTCGACTGCCCTCACCGCGTTTCAAGCCTTGTCTCAGGAAACCCGACTTGAGGCTTTTCGCCTTCTGATAAAGGCCGGGTCAAGCGGGTTGGCCGCGGGTGACATCGCTGAAGCGTGCAATACACGGCAAAACACCATGTCCTCGCATCTTGCCATTCTGACGCAAGCCGGTCTGGTGCAGGTAAAACGGAATGGGCGCAACATGATCTACAGCGCCCATGTCACAGGTATCCAGAACCTCCTTGGCTTTCTTCTGGAAGACTGCTGCGGCGGTAATCCACAGCATTGCCAACCCCTTATTCAAAAGATTTCATGTTCAACCTGACGGAGCACCGCCATGAGTTCTGACACGTCACAAAAGAAAAATGTCCTGTTCCTCTGCACCGGGAATTCGGCACGGTCATTGATTGCCGAAGCGGTGATGCAGCGCGAGGGATTGGGACGGTTCAACGCCTATTCCGCCGGGTCACAGCCCACTGGCGCGCCAAACCCGCACGCCATTGCGGTGCTGGAACAACTCAATCACGACACCAGCGGCTTGCGCTCCAAAAGCTGGGATGAATTCGCAGGCCCCGACGCGCCGAAAATGGATTTCGTCTTCACAGTTTGCGACAACGCCGCCAATGAGGTCTGCCCCTTTTGGCCCGGCCAACCGATGAGCGCGCATTGGGGTCTGCCTGATCCGGCGGCAGTGACCGGCACAGATGCAGAAATCGGGCTCGCCTTTCACGAAACCTACCGGATGTTGCGCAACCGCATCTCGATTTTCGTCAGCCTTCCTCTCACTCAGCTCGACCAGATGTCACTGCAAAAAGAGCTCGACTCTATCGGCCAGACAAACGACCAACAGGATACTCTTCCCGCATGATATTTGACCTGCCCCGCCGCCTCGCCGCTGAGTTTCTCGGCACGCTTTTACTCGTCTGTACCGTTGTCGGATCGGGCATCATGGCCGATCAGCTCAGCGATGACATCGCGGTGTCTCTGCTTGGCAATACCATCCCCACCGGGGCCATTCTCTTTGTGCTGATCACGATTCTTGGCCCGATCTCCGGGGCGCATTTCAATCCCGCTGTCACCTTTGCGTTCCTGCTGCGCCGCGAAATCTCCGGCAATGAAGCAGGCGTTTACATGTGGGCGCAGATACTGGGTGGCCTCATGGGCACGCTCATTGCCCATGGCATGTTCGCGCTTGATCTGATGCAGACCTCGGCGACCGTGCGCACAGGCGGAGCGCAATGGTTTGCCGAAGTTGTGGCCACCTTTGGTCTGGTGGGAGTGATCCTTGGCGGTTTGCGGTTCAAGGCAGATGCCGTGCCCATGCTGGTGGGCCTTTATATCACCGCGGCCTACTGGTTCACCGCGTCAACATCCTTTGCCAATCCGGCCGTAGCCATTTCTCGGGCGTTCACGGACACATTTTCCGGCATCAGGCCGGCGGACCTGCCCGGCTTTATCACCGCTGAATTCATCGGGGCGGCCCTTGCCGTGGCCCTCTTTGGTTGGCTTTTGAAGGCCACACCAGACGTGGAACGCGCATGAGCGAATGCCCAAACCTTGAACCAGACATGTTAGCGGGCGTGGAGGATGAACGGCTTTTCCCGGCGAAGAGACCGACGCATCTGCCGCGCATCCTCCTGCTCTATGGCAGTTTGCGAGAGCACTCCTATTCAAGGTTTCTCAGTGAAGAGGCCGCGCGGCTGCTGACCCACCTGGGGGCGGAACCAAAGTCATTTGATCCTCACGGTCTGCCCTTGCCCGATGATGCGGAGATCACCCATCCCAAGGTCGCCGAGCTGCGTGAGCTGGTCATGTGGTCGGAAGGCATGGTCTGGGTCAGCCCTGAGCGCCACGGGGCG
>JBCAZO010000413.1:0-2964 GCA_038532975.1 Pseudomonadota bacterium | reverse complement strand
TTTTCACGTCGTTCCAGACCGGCGTGGTTGAAGGGTCGAAAAACGGCATCACCGATATCATGGGCATGAAGTTCCCCGATGCGGGCCTGCAATATGTCACGCTTGACGGGCATGCCTACATGGGCGCGCTCTGGTGGATGAACAACGAAAAGTTCATGGGAATGCCCGAGGATATGCGCCGTGTTGTCGTTGACGGTTTCTATGCGCTGCAACAGGCGACGTTCGCATCACCCAAGCGGAAATCGATCAAGGCCTACGAGGATTTCGTTGCAGGCGGTGGTGATCTCTATGTCCCCACGCCTGAGCAAAAGGCGGCCTTCAAAGAGGCGGCAACACCGGTTTACGACTGGTTCAAAAGCAACGTGGCCCGCGGGGACGAGATCTTTGACGCGCTCACGACAGCGGTTGCCGACGCCGAGGGTGACATCAATGGTGCACGGGCGGCAGACCTGAACTGAGGAAAGGCGGGCCCGCGCCCCTATGGACAGACTAAAGAAGGGCCATCTCTCGCGGGGTGGCCTTTTTGCGTTTGTTTTGCGCGGCAAAGTGCGCTTTCGATACTATCGCGCCAACCTGGGCTTTGCGGGAGCCTTCGGTAAAGGGGCGCTCATTGAGCGGGCCCACATGTTGAGCTATTTTTCGCGGTGATCTCTTTACAATAACGAGGCAGCCCAAAAAGGAAGACGCATGATTGCCTATGTCACTGTCGGTGCCGACGACATCGCTCTTGCGAGACGGTTTTATTCCGCGTTCCTGCCAGCACTCGGCTACGATCTTGATGAGGGTCCCGAGGGTCTGAGCTACGCACTGCCTGTGCAGCCGGGTCAGGCTCCGGTTTTGCCTGAATTCTATGTCAAACCCCCATTCGATGGCCGCCCTGCCTCGGCTGGCAACGGTTCCATGGTCGCATTCGAGGCACTTAATCAAGAGCAGGTTCGTGACCTTCACGCCGCAGCGCTTGTCGCGGGCGGTTCCGACGAGGGCCAGCCGGGTTTTCGCGCTTCGTATGGACCTAACTTTTATGTTGGCTACCTTCGCGACCCACAAGGCAACAAGATAGCACTGTTCTCGAGCGATCCGAACGAGCCGGGGCGAGACGGGTAATGCGGTTTTTACCTGGGACGACATCGCGACGTTACTGCCCGGCATCGTGTTCAGTTCGACGGCACGGCTGAGCGCTTGCCAGCTTGCCGCCAAAATGTACGCAGGTTAGCTTGCGGGAATGGTGCAAACACTGGCGATACCATTGACGTTTGGCGATGATAGAAGCGCGATGGCCAGCTTCGAGCCAGGAGACGGCGCCGGACTTGCAATTTTGTTGCCCGGGCTTCGCTACGGCTGCGATCGTGCTGTCCTCAACCATGCCGCCAAAGTCTTTCGATCTCTTGGTCACGGCATCGCAAAGCTGAACCTGTTGTACGTCGACGATGCCGCGTTTTTTGGGGCGGATGAGGCGGCTCAGTTGTTTCAGATTGCATCGGATGGCCGCGACATCATTGGTCACCTGACGGCTCGCGCGCCCTACGAACATATTTGGATCGTTGGGAAGTCTCTCGGCACGCTTTGGATGGGAGCGGCCTTTTGGCATGACCGATGCCCCACGGACAGAACTCACGCTGTCTGGCTGACACCAAGTCTGCTTGATACACCGCTGCTCGGGCAGATGATGGCGCAGGATGCTCCGTCGCTGGCGGTTCTTGGCACCGAAGACCCTTCGAACCTTCCGGAGTTCGTTGATCCCATTCGGTCAAAAAGCAACATTGACCTTTGCATGATCGAGGGGGCGGATCATGTCTTTGCGCATGCCGACGGACCGCAAGCATCGCGGGCGGTTGTTACCGCCGCCGAGAGCGTTGTTGAGGATTGGATAAAGCGAAAATCAGCAGATTTTTGAACCGGCCGGATTGGGTCCAGATCCGGCTTGCATGTCTGGCGTGAATGCATGTTTCGCCACCAGGTTGGATGATGCTTCGAAAACGTCCATGTCAGGGGCTTTTCGTTCGAAACGACCAGCACCGCGCTCTTTCCAAAAGAAAAAACCCCTGCCACACTTAGCGGAATGGGTACATCCACACCTTGTAGTCGTCGACGAGAATATGCGCTTTTTCGATCTCATCCGCGGTCATTTTCTTGACCACTTCCTCAAGGCTGATCGCGGCGTCCGGATCACCGCCGATGGCGCTGAGCGTGTACCACATATAGGCGCGTACGAGGTCCGGCGCCGGCATTCCGCGACCGATCTCGTAGTACCAGCCGACACCGGATTGCGCGCCGGGATGCCCTTTCATGGCGCTCCGCAGATACCACTCGAAAGCCCGCTCATCATCGCGCGGAACGCCAAGGCCCATGGCATACATCACGCCGATCAGCTCTTCGGCATCCGCATTGCCCGACCGGGCGGCAGGCCAGAGCGCCTGGTACGCCTCGTCAAAGCGGCCGTCCTCCATCATGTCCCGCGCCGCCTCGATCTCGGCAAGGGCCGGCGTGGCAAGAAGGACAAGGGCAAGGGATATGGCGCGCATGGTCTGGTTTTTTCCCTTCTAGCGTCGTCGGCACTGGCGGGCGATCTGCCAAAGCCGCTAAGCCAGGACGACTTTCTGAGTTTCGATCCCAAGCAGGCCGCTCTGGGTCAATCGCTTTTCTACGATACGATCCTGTCGGGGAACAGGAATATCAGTTGCGCGCATTGCCATCACCCCGATTTCGGGACAGGGGATGGCCTGTCGTTGGGGATCGGTGAGGGCGGCGCAGGGCTGGGGCCTGATCGCACCGCAGGCATGGGTGCCAGCCGCGTGAAAAAGCGGATCCCGCGCAATGCGCCGGGGCTTTGGAATCTGGGCGCCCGCGACCTGCACACGATGTTTCATGATGGCCGATTGAGCATTTCAGACATCTACCAAAACGGTTTCAATTCACCGGCGGAGGAGTGGCTGCCATCCGGGCTCAATTCGCTCTTGGCCGCGC
>JBCAZO010000412.1:0-2965 GCA_038532975.1 Pseudomonadota bacterium | reverse complement strand
GGGTATTTGTGTCAACTTTCCCCAAGATTGACGCTAGTTAGCATCAGAAACATGCGGTTTTGATGTTTTTTCTCCAAAACCCGACAAACAGCGCTATGTTCAAGACCACTCACGGAACTCATAAATTGGTAACCGCCAGTGTTCGACAAAACAGATACGAAAAAGCACCAGGCCTCGCGCAGTCCTGCGGCAGTCCGATCGGTCTTTGGCACGAATCTAAAAATTCTGAGCGCAGGCTATCCATCAGTGGCTGGCCTGTGCCGTGATCTCGGGCTCAATCGAACACAATTCAACCGTTACCTGTCTGGAGAGAGCTTTCCAAGGCCAGACATTTTGGATCAGATATGCACCTTTTTCGGTGTGGATGCGCGCATCCTGCTGGAGCCGGTTGAAGATCTTGATCCGGTGTCCTCCGATCTTTTGAACCAAAGGTTTCTCAAAGGATATTTTGGCAGTGAGGCGACCAGAGTGTCCCATACGCTGTTCCCCAGTGGTTTCTTTCGCTTTGTGCGCCGCAGCTTTATAGATGACACGCAGTTTACGATCGGGTTGGTGCATGTCACCCGGCGCAACAACTATACATTCCTACGCGGATTTGAACCGCGCAGCGCGATGCGGAGCCAGGGTTTGTCAACGGCGTCAGTCAATCGCGAATACCGCGGTCTTGTTCTGCGACAGGAAGAAGGTGTCATGGCGATTGTCACACACAGAAACTCGCTTGCCTGTTCTTTTAACTTCCTGACCCCGGAAACGTCGTTCCAATCCAATATCTGGGAAGGCTATGCGACCCGCACCGTGCGGGAGAAGCTGACCGGGCGGCGAGCGGCCCGGATGGTCTATGAATATCTCGGCGAGAACACGAGCGCTGTTTTGGCCGCCGCACGGCAGTCGGGTTTGATCACACAAGAGGACGTGCCCCCGTTTCACCTGCGTCTGCTACGGCTGAGCGAAGAATTCCGCTGATTCCTGTCGTATCAGGACAATCCATGTCGCGAAATGTAGGCAAATACCGCCAGTTTCGGGCAAGTTTGACATGTTTCGCCGAATTTCCAGAGGCCGCTCATGTCCAATATCGTCACAAACCTCTCCGCCGTTCGCACCAGCGTAGAACATGCCAACGGCCTGCCGAATGCGCATTACATCGACCCTGTTATCTTTGAAGAAGAAAAACACGCCCTGCTCTATTCGCAATGGGCCGGTCTGGCCGTGGCCGCGGACGTGCCTGAGCCGGGAGACGCCAAACCGCTCAGCTTTCTGGGCATGCCGCTTTTGCTTTTGAGGGACAAAGACGGCGATGTGCGCGTTTATCAGAACATCTGCCGCCATCGCGGCATGATCCTAGTCGAAGAGCCGCGCAAGATCGAGGGCGCGATCCGCTGCCCCTATCATTCCTGGTGCTATTCCACGAAAGGCAAACTTGTCTCGACCCCGCATGTGGGTGGGCCGGGACATAACACGCATGACGCCATCAAGCGCGACGAATTGGGTCTGATCGAGGTGCGCAGTCATATCTGGCGCGACGTGGTCTGGATCAACGCCTCAGGTGATGCTGCGCCCTTTGAGGAGGCGCATGCCGATCTGATCGCGCGTTGGGCGGAATTTGACAAACCGCTTTATCATGGCGGAGCCGATAGCCGGTTTGAGCTTGAAGTGGCGACCAACTGGAAACTGGCGGTCGAGAATTACTGCGAAAGCTACCACCTGCCCTGGGTGCATCCGGGATTGAACAGCTATTCGCGGCTGGAAGATCACTATCACATCGAAAAACCGGGGGCGTATTCCGGTCAGGGCACGATGGTCTATCGCCAGCTTAAAGGTGACGACGGGACGGTATTTCCCGATTTCGAGGATGTCGGCGCCAAATGGAATGAACAGGCGGAATATATCTCGGTCTACCCAAACGTTCTTTTGGGTGTGCACCGCGATCATGCCTTTGCCATCATTCTGGAGGCCAAAGGACCAGAGGCCACGGTTGAGCACATACATCTCTACTATGCCGAGCCTGACACCGACGCCAAGTTGCGTGCCAAGAACACCGAGCAATGGAAAGAGGTGTTTGAGGAAGACATCTTTGTCGTTGAGGGCATGCAGCGAGGTCGTCATGCCGATCAGTTTGACGGCGGTCGATTCTCGCCCGTGATGGATAGCCCCACGCATTGCTTCCACGATTGGGTCGCAGGCAAGGTCGAGGCCCATCGCGGAACCCAACGCGCCGCAGAATGAACCAAGAGTTAGACGCGCAAATGATCGCGGCCCATGAGGCGGGAGATTTGCGCGCATTGGTCAACCTCTACACCGCGGCTGCGGATGCGGCCAACGACGTGGACGCCGCGTGTTTTTTCCTCACCCACGCGTATGTGTTCGCATTGGAGGCTGGGGCGGATGAAGCGTGCAAACTAAAGGCGCGGTTGAAGGCCGAAGGACGCGAGAGCTGAGAGTCCAGGCGACCGTCTGGGGCGCAGCTGCGTCAATTTCCCTCGCCTTTCGATCACACTGCCCTGCCCCTTGCAATACTCCCGCAACAGTTGATAATTAAACATATGTTCAATTATTGCCGGTCACGGGAGGGGTCGTCTTGGATTTCGCTCTGAGTGAGGAACAAACCGCCATCTTCGACATGGCCCATGCCTTTGGACAGGAGAACATCGCGCCCCATGCCCGCGACTGGGAGGCGCAGGGCACCATCCCGAAAGAGCTTTGGCCGCAGGTGGGCGAGCTGGGCTTTGGCGGGCTCTACGTGAGCGAAGAGAGCGGCGGGTCTGGCCTCACGCGGCTTGATGCGACGCTGGTCTTCGAGGCGCTCAGCATGGCCTGCCCCTCGGTCGCGGCGTTTTTGTCCATTCACAACATGTGCGCCCGGATGATCGACAGCTTTGGCTCGGATGAGTTCAAATCTCGCGTCCTGCCCGACGTGATCCCGATGAACACCGTGCTGTCCTATTGCCTGACCGAACCCGGCTCCGGC
>JBCAZO010000411.1:0-2968 GCA_038532975.1 Pseudomonadota bacterium | reverse complement strand
CTACCGCGAAATCCGCGCCCTTCGGATCTACGAGGGCGCAAGCGATGTGCAAAAGGTCATCATCGCACGGGAGGCACTCGGCGCATTTGAAAGGGATCGCATATGCTAGGCCCATCTGCACATACCGATACGTTTGCCCGAGACAACTTGCCGCCGCAGGATCAATGGCCCGACTTTGTGCTTGAGGGTTTCGACTATCCCGACCGGCTAAACGCCGGGTTTGAGTTGACAGACGCAATGGTCGCAAAGGGGTTTGGAGATCACACCGCGCTTGTCGGAAACGGGAGGTTGCGCACCTATAAAGAGCTGACGGATTGGACCAACCGCCTCGCGCACGCGCTTGTGGACGACATTGGCGTAAGGCCCGGCAACCGCGTGTTGATCCGCTCGGCCAACAACCCGGCCATGGTGGCCTGCTGGCTGGCGGCAACGAAGGTCGGCGCCGTTGTCGTCAACACAATGCCAATGCTGCGCGCGGGCGAATTGTCAAAATATGTGGATAAGGCGCAAATCCAGTACGCCCTTTGCGACACCCGTCTGATGCAGGAAATGGAAGCCTGCGCGGCGGATAGTCCAACCCTTGAGCGGGTCATTGGCTTTGACGGGACGTCGAACCATGACGCGGAACTTGACCGACTTGCGCTCGAAAAACCGGTCCGGTTTCAGTCGGTTGCTACCGGTCGGGATGACGTCGCGCTCTTGGGTTTCACCTCTGGTTCAACGGGCGAGCCTAAGGCGACGATCCATTTTCACCGCGATTTGCTGATCATCGCGGATGGATACGCCAAGCACGTACTGCACGTGACGCCAGAGGACGTTTTCGTGGGCTCGCCACCTTTGGCATTCACCTTCGGTCTGGGGGGGCTGGCGATCTTTCCGCTGCGTTTCGGGGCAACCGCCACGCTGCTTGAGCAGGCCACGCCAGCAGGCATGATCGAAATCATTGAAAAATATCGCGCCACGGTCTGCTTCACGGCCCCAACTGCCTATCGCGTTATGCTCAGTGCAATGGAGGACGGCGCAGACCTGTCGAGCTTGCGCGCCGCGGTCTCGGCGGGCGAAACCCTGCCAAAGCCAATCTATGACGCCTGGATGGAACGAACAGGCAAACCGATGCTCGATGGCATTGGGGCGACCGAGATGCTTCATATCTTTATCTCCAACCGCTTTGATGACCACCAGGCCGCCTGCACTGGAAAGCCTGTTCCGGGGTATGAGGCCAAAGTTATCAGCACTGACGGTCAGGAAGTCCCCGACGGTGAGGTGGGGTGGCTTGCCGTTCGAGGACCAACCGGATGCAGATATCTGAACGATGACAGGCAGGCCAGTTATGTTGCCGATGGCTGGAACATCACTGGCGATAGCTTTGTCCGCGATGCAGACGGCTATTTTCACTTCACTGCCCGCAATGACGACGTGATTGTCTCTGCGGGATACAATATCGCCGGACCCGAGGTCGAAGCGGCGCTCTTGTCCCACGAGGCGGTCAGTGAGTGCGGTGTTGTCGGCGCTCCCGATCCCGTGCGGGGACACATTGTAGAAGCACATATTGTTGTAAGTCCGGGTTTTTCGCGAGACGATGAGCTGAAAAAGACGCTTCAGGACCACGTCAAAGCGACGATCGCACCTTACAAGTATCCGCGATCAATCTGCTTTTGTCGGGATTTGCCAAAGACACCGACGGGCAAGATCCAGCGTTTCAAACTGAGGCACTGGGAGGCCCGTACAAAATGATACCTGTTTTTGCACAAATGAGATGTCTTGAGGGTAACACCTCGGAATTTGCGGACAAAATCGTACTGAATGCAATGCACTGGACCTACAGCGAGTTTGATCTTTCGCCGAAGATTGATGTCCGGGATGGTCAAGAGGTCGATCGCTAAATCTATGACAGCACAAAACCCGGTTGAAAGCTTCGAGCGCGCGCTCAAGAGCTCAGCTTCACCACGCTTAAATCCAATCAAAACAGGGAGTAAAAGAAATGCGTAAACTACTTCTGGCGACGGCTTCTGCCGCGCTGATGACGATGCCCGCACTTGCCGAGGTCAAGGTTGGTATGATCACCACCTTGTCTGGCGGCGGTGCTGGACTTGGCATTGATGTCCGGGATGGCTTCATGCTCGCAATCCAGCAGTCCGGCCGTGACGACATCGAAGTCGTGATCGAAGACGATCAACGCAAACCCGACATTGCGGTGCAGTTGGCCGACAAGATGGTGCAGTCCGAGAAGGTCGACGTGCTGACCGGGATTATCTGGTCAAACCTCGCAATGGCTGTCGTGCCGTCCGTCACCGCTCAGGGCAAGTTCTACCTTTCCCCCAATGCAGGGCCATCCCCGCTTGCCGGTCCGGGTTGTCACGAAAACTATTTCAACGTGGCATGGCAGAACGACAACCTTCATGAGGCGGCGGGCGCTTACGCAAACACCGCGAACTACGCCAACAGCTTCATCATGGCGCCAAACTACCCTGCGGGCAAAGACGCGCTCACCGGATACAAACGGATGTTTGCGGGTGCGGTCGCCAACGAGATTTATACCGAACTTGGGCAAACCGATTACGCTGCCGAAATCGCACAAATCCGAGCTTCTGGCGCTGATAGCGTGTACTTCTTTTTGCCGGGTGGCATGGGTATTTCGTTCCTCAAGCAATACGCAGATAGCGGAGTTGATATCCCGGTCATTGGACCCGCATTCAGTTTTGATCAGGGAATCTTGCAAGCTGTTGGCGATGCGGCACTTGGCGTTGTGAATACGTCGCAGTGGAACAAAGACATCGACAACCCCACCAATGCTGCCTTTGTTGAGAGCTTTCAGGCCGAATACGGTCGTCTGCCGTCACTCTATGCCAGCCAGGGTTTCGACACAGCGAACTTGCTGATTTCCGCTATCGAGGCAGCAGATGTTTCTGATGCAGAAGCCTTCCGCAATGCTCTCCGTGCCGCGAATTTCAGTAGCACACGGGGTAAT
>JBCAZO010000410.1:0-2979 GCA_038532975.1 Pseudomonadota bacterium | reverse complement strand
TCAGCCTGAGGGGCCGCCACAAAAATCGGGTAATACATCCCGAAATCTGGCCACCCTGAATTTTCCCAATCAAAGGCCTTTTCAAGATCAGTTTCAAGCGCGCGATTTTCATCCGTAGCAACCGAGGCTTGTTGCTCTGTCAGCATTTCAAACACGAGTGCGCTTGGAGCAAGCAATTCCACAATCTGTGATTGTATTTTGTGGTGATCTGGATTGTCGTGTCGTTCGCCTAAAAGAACGATTTGTGCAGACTGCAGTTTTGATAGGTCAGCTAGGCTTAGGCGCTCCGTTGCATCAGACGCCCAACCCAATCCAGCATGGCAAACCAGAACAACAAGACTCAGAAAACAGGCAGGCTTCATGCCAATAGATTTTGGACCTCGGTTCCCTGCTTTTCAAGGTAACGACGCATCTTTTGGAAGGCAGCCGCCTCGATCTGGCGAACACGTTCTTTGCTAAGACAAAGTTCTTCGCCAAGACTTTCTAAAGTCCGCGCATCATCCCGCAACTTGCGTTCACGAACAATAAATCGCTCACGATCATTCAGGCGTGACATCGCCTCTGTAAGCCAGTTACGCAATGCTCCTTTGTCATGCTCTTCTTCCACAACCTCATCGCCGCGTGGACCTTCATCCTCAATTGTGTCGATCCACTCACGGCCTTCTTCATCGGATGCTTGCGTTGCGTTTAAAGAAAAGTCAGTGCCGGACAAGCGGGCCTCCATCATCTCAACATCGCGCAGCGGCACACCCACTTCATGCGAAATCATCTCACGAAGCTGATGGCCGTCCAGTTTCTCGCCACGCGCCATCGCTTCGCGCTCAAGCCGAGCCTGCACACGGCGCATGTTGAAAAACAGAGATTTTTGACTGCTGGTGGACCCGGTGCGCACCATGGACCAGTTGCGCATTACGTAATCCTGAATGGACGCCTTGATCCACCAAACGGCATAGGTTGAAAACCGCACACCGCGATCCGGATCAAATTTGTCTGCCGCCTTCATCAATCCAAGGCCAGCTTCCTGGATCAGGTCGCTCATCGGGGCACCATAACGGCGATATTTGGCCGCCATCGATATGGCCAAGCGCATGTAGGCTGTAATTAAACGATGAAGCGCCTGCTCATCACGGTGGTCGCGCCACGCATAGGCCAAATCGCGTTCTGTATCGGCATCAAGAAGCTCGGCGCGCATGGCAGCGCGAGACATATCTGTGTTGTAACCGCTATCTAGTGCCATTTCTAACTCCCTGATGCATTAAGCTCATCGATCTTTTTTGATCGTTCGCTTAGTGCTACGCAGGAATTCGGCAAGTGGATCACAAAAAAAGAGTCGAAATATTATGTTACCGGGGTTGAGCTTGGTCATCGGTGGGGCCGCGTCAGGCAAGTCTGCTTTTGCGGAAGCGTTGGTGAAGAGCACGGGCCGAAATTTGGTCTATCTGGCCACGGCACAGGGGCATGACCCCGAAATGCAGGCCAAGTTGCGCCGGCACAAAGAGCAGCGTGGCGAAGGTTGGCGCACCATTGAAGAGCCACTCGAAATTGGCCGTACCCTCGCCACGATCAGCGGGGAAAACGCTATTTTACTGGATTGTCTGACCATGTGGCTTAGCAACCAGATGCTGGCAGAAAACGCTTTGGATGAAGCAGAGGCGGAACTTATGGCGGGTTTGGCGCTCTGCCCGGCGCCACTTGTGATTGTCACGAACGAAGTGGGCTTGTCTGTCGTTCCCAAGAACGCGCTGGCGCGTCGGTTTCGAGAGGCGCAAGGGCGTTTGAATCAGAAAATCGCCGCTAAGGCAGACTTGGTGGTCAATGTGATCGCAGGACTTCCACAGGTTTTGAAAGGCACATTGCCATGACAACCTGGCATTGGGTGCGTCATGGCCCGACGCATCAGAAAACCTTTGTCGGCTGGCGCGATGTGCCTGCGGATTTGTCAGACACGGCGCAAATCGCGCGGCTGAACGCTTATTTGCCGGACAAAGCCTTGGTCATTTCCTCGGATCTCGTCCGCGCGTCGGCCACGGCAGATGCAATTCAAAGCGCACGCACGCGCCTTCCAAGCCACATAGATCTGCGCGAGTTTCATTTCGGCGAGTGGGATGGCAAGCATTTTGACGAGGTTGCACGAAGCCACCCGGAGTTATCCCGAGCGTATTGGGAAACGCCGGGCGATGTTGCACCACCCGGTGGAGAAAGCTGGAACGCAGCAGCACAAAGGGTTTCAACCTTGGTAGATTGCTTGAACAACAAGCACCCCGACGCTCATATCATCGCCGTGGCTCACATCGGAGTCATCCTCACACAGGTGCAGCGCGCCGAAGGTCTGGTGCCCGAAGAAGCCATCGGTCATCGCATCGACAACCTTTCTGTCACCACGCTGCATCAAAAGCCAACAGGATGGCAGATTGAGCGCATCAATCACTTGCCGTGATGAGCAACCGCACAAAACACAGTTTTGGTCAAAGCAAACGGCGTTCTAAAGTAAATCCATGCAATACGATCTCTTTATAGGGGACCGCAGTTTTTCAAGCTGGTCCTTGCGCGGATGGTTGATGCTTGAAAAATTCGGCATCCCGCACCGCACGCACATGGTAGGCCTCTACGAGGGCACAATGGCCGAGGATCTGACCGATCTGCACCCTGCCCGCCTTGTTCCAGTGATGCGCGACAGCGACGACGTGGTGATCTTTGACACGCTTGCCATGGCTGAAACACTCGCCGAGCGGCATCCCGAGGCGGCGTTATGGCCAAATGATCCTGCTGCACGTGGCTTAGCTCGCTCGATCACAGCAGAAATGCACTCGGGATTTAGCGCGCTGCGTGGCGAGTGCCCTATGCAGCTTTTGCATCAGGTGCAGGGGTTTGAGCCATCGCAA
The DNA here is from genome assembly GCA_038532975.1 of Pseudomonadota bacterium. GTDB lineage: Bacteria > Pseudomonadota > Alphaproteobacteria > Rhodobacterales > Rhodobacteraceae > Roseovarius. Next base: position 97 of record JBCAZO010000410.1, on the reverse strand, counting down.
GCGGTCACAGCAGAATTGGAACGGCTCAGTTTGCTTTGGGAGCTTGCAAGAGCAAAGCATGGCCAATCCGGACCTTGGCTTTTTGGGACATACTCGC
>JBCAZO010000409.1:0-2983 GCA_038532975.1 Pseudomonadota bacterium | reverse complement strand
GCTCACTGATCATGCGCAGTAGGGATTTGAAAGTGCTTTTCGGTACTGGAAGCTCGTTTCACTGGCATTCGTTTTCTCTGTAGACTGCGCTCTTTGGGTGCGGGTCAACAAACGTAACAAAGCTGCTAACCATATATTTCCCCAGTTTTGCTCTGATCCGGACACAATAATCGTCTGGAACAACGATTTTGAACTTAGAATTGACATGAAGCGGTGCAAATCATCGATGACTTGAGCGGCGGTGCTGGCGTGCATGCCAACCCGCGAAGCAGGCGACAAAGCGGAAAGTGTTGGGCAACGAGCAGATGATCACAGTCACGAACTTCAGCAAACAGTACAAAGGCTTCACGGCCGTGAAGAACCTCAGCTTTTCGGTCGAACCCGGCCAAATCCTTGGATTGCTCGGGCCGAATGGGGCGGGTAAAACAACAACTTTGCGTACATTGTGCGGAATTATCCCACCCAGTTCGGGGAGTCTCTTGGTGGCTAGCCATGACGTTGTTCAAGCGCCCATCGAAGCCAAAAAGAACCTCGGCTATATTCCTGACGATCCACGGCTCTTTGACACTATGACGGTTTGGGAACACCTGGCTTTCACGGCGGCTGCTTACAAACTCGCAGACTTTGAAATGGATGCCGAAGCGCTCCTTGCGTCATTCGAACTCACACACAAGCGCAATACGCTCGTCCATAACCTGTCGCGCGGTATGCGGCAAAAAGTGGCGATCGCCTGTGCCTTTCTGCACGACCCAAAAGTGATCCTGTTTGATGAACCCCTGACTGGGCTCGATCCCCAAGGGATCCGGGGGATTCAACAAGCCATCCGCGATCGCGCGCAGGCTGGCGCAGCCATTATCATCAGCTCGCACCTTTTGAGCCTGTTTGAGAACCTGTGCACACATATCATGGTGCTGAACCTTGGCGAGTGCCGCCGGTTTGGCACTATGGAAGACCTGCTGAGCGAGGTCGGCCATACGGACAGCACCTCAGCTCTTGAAGAAGTGTATTTCTCAATCACGCAAGCCTCAGATCAGACGTCAGAGGCGGCAGAGATCTAAGCGATGGATCCTGCACTTTCCCAACTTCTCATGATGCGATTGCGTGGCGGCCTGCGCCAGCGCTTGCTACAATTGGCCAGCTTGCGCGGCCTGCTTTTCTCTTTGGCTTTCGGTGGGATCATTTGGTTCCTGATCGCATCAAACAGCTCCCCGGACACAAGCTTTTTGGGATCTGCGGCTCTGGACCGGCAAGCATTAAGCGAGCAGATCATGACTTTTATGCCGCTCAGCATGCTGGGGCTGTCGCTGCTCACCGTGTTGATGACCACCGGTCCTACGTTTCATTTTTCGCCGAATGAGATCAATTTTCTCTTTACTGGGCCGTTCCGCCGGCGGGATTTGATCCTCTATAAGTTCGGCGCGTATGTCGCTGGTGTCACCTTGACGAGCGTGTTCATCACGCTCATTGCACCGCCACAAACAGGATCGGCCCCGTCTGTCTTTATCGCCACGCTCCTGACGCTTGTGTTCGTTCAGCTGAACAGCGCTGTCATCGGTATGTCTGGGCAGGCCCTCGACGGCAGCAGGTTCGCAAGGATGCGATGGCCCGCTATTGTGGTGCTTTGCGCAATTGCAGTAGCAACCGCGCTTTACGCACGGGTCACGCCCGACCGTGGCATTATCGACCTTCTGTCTGAGTTTCGACACTCATGGATCGGGACCATCATCTTGATCCCCTACATCGTCTTTGCTGAACTCTTCGTGGCACCAACGATTTTGCAACTGGCTCTTTGGTCTCTTGTCGCGATCGTCATCAATACGGCGCTATTGCTCGCAGTCATCGTGCTCGATGCGCGTACGACCGACCGCTCTCTGATTGAAAACGCTCGGCTCAGCAACCGATGGGAGCGCATCAAGCAGGGTGGATCGTTCTTTGCTACTCAGCGGACCGAAGTGCGCTCATTCCGTCGAGCACCAATTGTAGGCGGCTTGGGGCCGATTGCCTGGCGGCAGGTCCTGAATGCGTTACGGAATTCGTCCAAACTTATCATCATATTTGTTGGTCTCGCCGCCTGTATTACGCCGATTTCCTTGGCGCTCGGTGCACCGGTCATGGAAGCACAGACTTTGATGATTATCTATATCTTCTTTGCATTCATCCTACCTCGCAATCTGATCTGCGACTTTCGCGGTGACCTGAGCCGGATGGAAATCTACAAAACCTTGCCCATCGCACCGTGGCGCATTTGTGCAGGCCAACTCGTGGTTCAGGTGCTTCTGGCCTATGTCATTGCTTTGACCATTATAGCAAGCGCCCTTGTCTTCGAGGATAGGGTCACGACACAAGTTGCACTGGTCTTAGCAGTTTTTGCGCTTCCGTTGACGTTGGTTATCTATGCAGTTGAGAACACGGTACATCTACTGTTTCCGACAAAGCTCGTTGCGATGGGACGGGCAGACTTCGAATTTCTTGGTCGCTCAATTGTCGAGTTTATCGCGAAAACGTTTTTCGTTTTGGCTGCTGTGGCGGCATCTGGTGCCGTGGGACTGATCACATTCAAAATGATGGGAACCACATTGGTCCTGCCTGGATTGGTCAGCTGGCTAACACTGACGTTCTTCGGACTTCTGACTGTAGTCGCACTGCAATATGCTTTCCGGCGCTTCGCGGTAGCAGAAACCATCGACTAAGGCAACGAATGAGAAACTCCAGCTTAGACGACAAGGCGGAACCATGAAGTCTATCCTATCCATCCCAATGGGGAGGGTGGCGTGAAACCTGGAAGCAACGCGCAGAGACATTAATAGAAGCTCTATCGAGAATTGCGGCCCACTTTAGTTCCGTTCATGCACAACACCGGACTAGTGATTGCAGTCATAATGGCAATGCTAATGCCTCCGGTACAGCGCCGCATTCCTCGACCCACAAGAAGCTCGCAAAATCGCGAACACGGCCCAGAGCGGACCTTGCCGATGCTGCGAAG
>JBCAZO010000408.1:0-2992 GCA_038532975.1 Pseudomonadota bacterium | reverse complement strand
CGCAATCAACAGGCCAGCGGGTACGGCGAGCATATAGAGGATCAGCCAGATGACGTTGTTCTTGAGCGAGGTCCAGAATTTCGGGTCGCCCCAAAGCTTGGCATAGTTGATTGCGCTTTTCCTGAACCAGACCGTCACGGGAATGCGGTTTTATAAATCGATGTTCTTTTTCCCGTTTGTCATCAGTCAGGTCGTCGTGGGCCTGATCTTTGGCTGGTTCTACAACCCGGATTTCGGTGTAATCGGCAGCATCTGGAAGGCCATCTATTGCGAAGAAACGGTGAACATCGTTGGTAATGTCAGCTTTAACTGTTCGCGCACACCACCCGACATTCTATCGTCGCCCGAATACGCCACGTACGGCATAATCGCCGCCGGTCTGTGGCCGCAGATCGCATATTGCATGATCCTTTATCTCACGGGTCTCAACAACGTGGCCGCAGACCAGATCGAGGCGGCGCGGCTTGATGGGGCACGCGGTTGGCGGATGCTGTGGTATGTCGTGATCCCGCAACTGCGCCCCGCTACGTTCATCGCGGTTGTGGTGACAGTTATTGGGGCGCTGCGATCCTTCGACATGATCGCCATTATGACCCAGGGCGGGCCGTTCGGCAGCACCAACGTGCTGGCCTACTACATGTTCGAAACGGCGATTTCGGAATACGGCGACCGCTACGGATACGGGTCGGCCATCGCGACGGTCCTGTTCTTCATCATGTTGTTCTACATCAGCTATTTCCTCTGGCGGATGTACCAGGACGAAAGGGAGGGCCGCTGAGATGTTTCCCCGTCCCATCGAAAAATCCGGGCCTGTTGCCCGCGTCAGCTATCAGGCCTTTCTGCCGGTTGCATTGTTGATCTGGCTGTTGCCGCTGATCGCAATCTTCCTCACGTCGATCCGGCCCGGGTCGGATATCAATGCGGGCAACGTTTTCGGCTGGCCGTCGTCATTCGAGCTTTTTGCGAATTATCAGGCCGTTTTCACCCAAAGCCAGGCGGCGATGTACCTGATGAATTCGGTTCTGATCACGGTGCCGACGGTGGCGATTTCGGTCGCATTGGCGTGTCTTGCGGGATACGCACTGGCGATCTACCGGTTTCGGGTGGCGCTGCCACTCTTTTTCCTGTTCGTCGCCGGGAACTTTGTGCCGTTCCAGATCCTCATGGTCCCTGTGCGGGATATGTCGGTGCAAACCGGGCTCTACGACACGATCCAGGGGCAGGTACTGTTCCATTCCGCGTTTCAAACCGGGTTTTGTACGCTTTTCATGCGCAACTTCATCAAGGCGTTGCCCTTTGATCTGATCGAACGCGCCCGGATCGAGGGCGTGGCCGAATGGAAGATCTTCTGGTATGTCGTTCTGCCCCTGGTGCGCCCGGCTGTCGCGGCACTGGCCGTGCTGATCTTTACCTTTGTATGGAACGACTTCTTTTGGGCCAATGTCCTGACCCAAGGGGAGACAGCCAAGCCGATCACCGCCGGTGTGCGGGCGTTGAATGGGCAGTTCGTGAACAACTGGCATCTGGTTTCGGCGGCGTCGCTGCTGGCGGCGGTCCCACCAGTTGCGATGTTCTTCCTGATGCAAAAGCACTTCATCACAGGCCTCACGCTTGGAGCTGTAAAATGAAAATTGCTTTCATCGGTGCGGGCAGCACGATCTTTATGAAGAACATCGTGGGTGATGCGCTGCATTTCCCTGCGCTGTCCGATGCGACATTCACCCTGATGGATATCGACGCAAAGCGGCTGGCTGAATCCGAGATCGTTGCGAAAAAGCTGGTCTCTGCGATGGAAGCGGGCGCACAGGTCAAGACGACAATGATCCAGCGTGAGGCGGTGGATGGTGCCGACTTTGTCGTCGTCGCGTTTCAGATCGGGGGCTATCGCCCCTGCACGGTAACCGATTTCGAGATCCCCAAGCAGTATGGTCTGCGCCAAACCATTGCCGACACGCTGGGTATCGGTGGCATTATGCGTGGCCTCCGGACGGTGCCGCATCTCTGGCAGCTTGCTGCGGATATGGCGGAGCTGTGCCCCGATGCGCTGATGCTGCAATACGTGAACCCGATGGCCATAAATACCTGGGCCTTGGCCGAGCGTTATCCCCATGTCCGGCAGGTGGGTCTGTGCCATTCGGTGCAGAACACGGTCGAGGAATTGGCGCATGACCTCGAATTGCCGAAGGACCAGATCGACTACCGCGTGGCGGGTGTGAACCACGTCGCGTTCTTCCTCAAGCTCGAACATCTGGGCCGCTCGCTCTATCCCGATCTGCGGCGCGGTTATGCCGAAGGCCGTCTGCCCAAGCCACCGCTCCTGATGCCGCGCTGTGCAAACAAGGTGCGCTACGAGGTGATGGAGCATCTGGGATACTTCTGCACCGAAAGCTCGGAACATTTCGCCGAATATGTCCCGTGGTTCATCAAGGATGGCCGGGATGATCTGATCGAGGCTTTCTCGATCCCGCTCGACGAATATCCGCAGCGCTGCGAAGAACAGATCGCCGACTGGGCGGCGCAGGCCGAGAGATTCAGGGTCGGCGACATTGCCGTTGAAAAGAGTCATGAATTCGCTGCCGAGATCATGAATGCAATGGTCACGGACGCACCCTATACGATCTACGGCAATCTGCCCAACCGGGGTCAGGCCCCGCAATTGCCCATGGGTGCCGCGGTCGAAGTGCCATGCCTTGTGGATCGCAATGGCGTGCAACCCTCGGTGGTTGATGACATTCCGCCCCAGCTGGTCGCGCTGATGCGTACCCAGATCAACGTACAGGAACTGGTGGTGCGTGCGCTGGTCGAGGAAAACATCGAACACATCTATCACGCGGCCATGATGGACCCGCACACGGCGGCCGAGCTCGACCTGCGGCAAATCCGGTCGCTGGTCACCGATCTGCTGGCTGCACATGGCGACTGGGTCCCTGAATTCGCACACGTGACGAATTCGCTCATGCGGCCTTCCTCACGCGTGCGAATTCAGGGACCC
>JBCAZO010000407.1:0-3013 GCA_038532975.1 Pseudomonadota bacterium | reverse complement strand
CAGGCACCCCTGCGTCGTCCCATGATGGCCAGTGCCAAAGGCCATGGTCAAGCGAGAGCTGACCCCAGTCGAGGCTGGACGTTTCTTTGTCTATGGCAGCCATGATGCAGATAAAGTGCCAGAAGGGTGTGAGCCTCTCTTGATTGAGGCCTCCATGGCCTTTGGCACTGGCCATCATGGGACGACGCAGGGGTGCCTGCAATTGCTGGAGGCCGCGATTGTAGGAGGTGCTCAGCCGAAAAGCGTTTTGGACCTAGGGTGCGGCACTGCTGTTCTGGCGATGGCGGCGGCGCGGGTTTGGCCGGACGCGCGTGTTCTGGCCAGTGACATTGATGCTGTTGCAGTGGAGGTGGCGAAGGCAAATGTGGCCGCGAACGGGCTTATCGGGCATGTCTCATGTCTGGAAGCGGAGGGGCTGGATCATGAAGACATCCTCAAGGCCGCTCCATTTGATCTGATTTTCGCAAATATCCTCAAAGGACCGCTGATTGGCCTCTGCGACAGAATCACTCAGGCACTTTCACCACAGGGAAATGTGATTCTTTCCGGTATCCTGAATGAGCAACGGCAAGAGATCGCCGATGTTTATACCGCCTCCGGAAACAGTGTCGTTGAGACCCTAGTGATTGGTGACTGGTCGTCACTAATGCTTCGGAAAAGTGTCTGAAAAACAAAGAAAAAACAGCGCAAATAAGGCAGATGCCCCATTTTTGCCACAATTCGTACCTAGCGTCAGGTCAGGGTTTAAGGACGAATATAAGGACGTTGTTATGACGGCTGATGGGTTTACAAGTTTTGACGAGCGCTTGCGGAAGATTGACCGCAAGAAAGCGCGTATGGCTACCGGATATTCCGCACGCGTCACACGTGAAGGTTTGATTGTTTTTCGCCCCAAGCGCCGCCGCACCGGATTTTCGGTTCGCGGGCTGGCCTTTCTGGTGGTTGGATTTTTCCTCTTTAAAGGAATGATCATGGCCCATCTGGGCACTACAGTTTACGATCAGCGTGTTGATGCGCTGAACCAAGGCACGATTATGGAACAAGCCGGCGCATTTGCCATGCAGAGTGATCCGATCACTTTGGAAATCGCCAAACAGCTGCACGTTTTGTTCAACTAAGAAAGTTCAAGGGTCCCTCCAGCGCGACAGCGTCGCTCCTTGAAACCAAAGAAAAGCCCTGCACGTTGGTCCCGTGCAGGGCTTCTTTTTATCCGAAAAGCATGTGCTGGAAGCGCATGCTTTAAAGGAAGGTCTTAACCGGCAATCGTGTCGATCTCTGCACGGCTAAGTCCGATATCCTCCAACTCGCGATCCGACAAACGCGACAGGGCGTTGCGTGTAATCCGAGCGTCATTCCACGCATTGAAGCGTGCGATGATGTTTTGAACCGAACGGCTAAGGATGTTGCCCTTGCCGCCGGCCACGTTGGTTGTGTCGATGACAGCCATTGTTATGGTCCTTTTGTTGAGACGCATGATGCGTTGTGATCACGGCGAAATAGTCCTGGATATGCGCGCCAACAAGGGGTGTTTTTTGCATAGTCAATATGCAGCTATTGCATAGGTAAATTCTTCGTAAGATTATGTAAAATAGTAATCTTTTTGTAATCTTCGAAGCCCTCAAAGATGTTCTGCGTCGTATTCTACGTAGCAACTTCATCAAAGCCGCTTGCCGGGCTGCGTGTATTACTTCTTGGTCTTTGTTCCCGTTTCGTGCTAACGCAGAACAAACAACAAGAACGGGCAGAGAAATGAGGGTCATTGGCATTGATCCCGGGTTGCGCAATCTGGGCTGGGGCGTGATCGACACAGAGGGCAGCCGGATCAGCCACGTGGCAAATGGTGTGTGCAAAACGCTGAACCTTAGCCTGTCCGAACGCCTTTTGTCTTTGCATGAACAACTCAGTGCGATTTTTGCGGCTTACGCACCGCAAGCAGCCGCTGTGGAGCAGACATTTGTGAACAAGGATGGAGCAGGTACGCTCAAGCTAGGCCAAGCGCGGGGGATTGCCATGCTGGTGCCGGCGCAGTTTGGCCTTTCGGTAGGGGAATACGCACCCAATACTGTGAAAAAAACCGTTGTAGGCGTGGGTCATGCCGCCAAAGATCAGGTGTCACATATGGTGCGGGTTCAATTGCCGGGCGTTGATTTGGCCGGACCTGATGCTGCCGATGCACTGGCAATCGCGATTTGTCATGCCCATCATGGCGCGTCTCCGGTTCTCACGATGAGGCAACGCGCATGATCGGGCGGCTGGCGGGGCGGATCGACTATCGTGCTGCTGATCACGTGCTGATTGATGTGGGTGGAGTGGGCTATCTCGTTCATTGCTCAGACCGAACATTGGCGGCGTTGCCGGGGGTCGGAGAGCACACAGCGCTCTACACCGACTTGTTGGTGCGCGAAGACTTGTTGCAGTTGTTTGGGTTCACCACGCTGGCTGAGAAAGAATGGCACCGGCTTTTGATGAGTGTGCAGGGTGTCGGGGCAAAGGCCTCGATGGCCATTCTTGGCGCTTTGGGACCGGAGGGTGTTGGGCGCGCCATTGCGCTGGGCGATGCGGGGTCGATCAAGGCGGCCAAGGGGATTGGGCCCAAGACCGCGCAGCGCGTGGTGCATGAATTGAAGGACAAGGCGCCGGAAGTGATGGCGATGGGGGCGACCCATGTGACGGCTTCTGCGGTGCCCAGGGCCGATGAGGATGCAGTGATCGAGACCGCGGTTGCACCGGCTGCGGCGCCACTTGGGAATTCTGCTGCCCAGGCCGAGGCGCTCTCGGCTTTGACCAACCTTGGATACGCGCCGGGGGAAGCGGCGGCAGCGGTGGCACAAGCGGCGGGGGATGGCGAAGGCGAAACCGCTGCACTGATCCGTGCTGCTTTGAAACTGTTGGCGCCAGGCTCATGAGGGCGCACGCACTATGACGGACTCTGACCCAACCCTGCGCCCTGAGCCTTTGCCGGAAGACACAGATCGGGCGCTGCGGCCTCAGATGCTGTTCGATTTCATCGGGC
>JBCAZO010000406.1:0-3015 GCA_038532975.1 Pseudomonadota bacterium | reverse complement strand
CACGTAGGGGCTGTGAACTCCTTTAGTGTGGCAATTCGACGGGCGCGAACAGCTCCATTTCGTCTGGCAGGCCGCGTATTGCGTATGTTCCACAAGGAGAAAACAGCTCAGGCGCGGCAGCCGCCACTGCAGCGGTGGCCAGAACGCGGTGGCCAATTGTCTTGGTAAGCCCCTCAACCCGGCTCGCGACATTGACCGCACCACCAAGCACCGTGAAGTCCAACCTCCCGGGACTTCCGATATTGCCATAGCTGACATGCCCGACATTGATCCCGACGCCGAAGTCTAAAGGCGGCTGGCCAGCCTGGTTTCGATTGACGTTTAGATCAGCAAGACCAGCCATTGCATCTTGGGCCGCGCGCGCCGCGTTTTGACACTGTTCGGCGCGATCAGCACGATCTGAAATCGGGAAAATCGACAGAATTCCGTCACCCATAAACTTGAGTACGTCACCGCCGTTTTCCTCGACGGACTGAACGACCACGTCAAAGTATCCGTTTAAGGCCTCAAAAACATGATCTTTGGTTGCGGTGTCTGTCATTGCGGTAAAGTCGCGCAAGTCAGAGAACATAACAACAGCCTCAATACGCGTGCGTTCTCCGCGTTTGATCGTGCCGTTCCAAACAGCCTCTGACGGTCCATCCCCGAGATAGGTCCGCAAGAGGCCCTTGGATGATTTGCGCATGGTGATGGGTTCCATTGCACAGGAAAGCGCAGTCAGCGCAGCCTCGATCATCTCCAGATGCTCCGGCAGGAACCCATCGCGATCCCGCGTCACAAAGGTGCAGCCATGCAGCGAGCCGTCGCCATAATAAAGCAGAGAGGCGTAGTAATCGGTGCCGCCCTCTTCGGCAAACTCAAGATAAGAAATATGGTCTGTCTTGGGGTCAAGCTGCCGCAGGCTTTTGTGCAGCGGCTTTCTGTGTTCCAGAATGTACTCAAAGGAACTGCCGACATAGCTGTCCGTCAGCGTGATTTCATGCGTCACATCATAGGTTTCTGTTTCCTCAGGTGTCCAAACCACGCCCCAGGCGATGAGCAGGGGATTGGCAAAACGCTGACCAATATTGGCCCGCCAAAGCGGCACACCGGCGTCAATCAATGACGTGCAAAAATGCGATACGACGTTGACAGGGTCGCCCGAGCGACGCCCTTCGTTCATCATCCAGTTGGTGAGCTTGGCCAAATGATCCATAGGGTCAGGATAGTTGCTCAGATAAGTTACGCAACGTTGCAGCCTCATGATCCGAAAGGGTCCCTTCGAACCGAATTTTCCGCGTCCAGCTTAATCCAGTGTGAAGAGTTCCTGACGTTCTCGGACACCGCGAAGACGATACTGGCCAAGCGAAACCAGATTGGGAATGCTTTCCAGCAATGGGTCGGCAACCTTGGCGGAAATGACGATGGTCTGATCAACGGCGCTGCACATGCCCAGGATGCGCGAGGTTGTGTTGACCGCCGGTCCAATCACTGTGAAATCAAGCCGGGTTTTACCACCGATGTTTCCGTAGAGGACATCACCCGCGTGCAGAGCCAGCGTAAAGTCTGTGGTCACCAAGCCGTCCGCCGCCCGCTGCTCATTCAGAGACACAAAGGTATCGCGCAGTTCCAGAGCGGCCTCAATTGCAACGCGTCGCGCGTCGGATATCTGATCCATGTCGAAAATCGCCAGCAAGCCATCGCCCATAAACTTCAAAACATTCCCACCGTGCCTTTCGACCACATCCACTGCCTCAGCAAAGTAGTCATTCAACATGTCGATAATTGCAGTGCCGGGTAAGGTTTCCGACAGCTTGGTAAATCCCTTCAAATCGAAATCCCAAATCACCGCCGGGATCGTCTGAGTGGACCCGCGGGTGATATCACCGGACAGGACCCTTTTGCTTGCATCACGGCCCATGTAAGCGGCTGTGATATCTTCGGCCATAAGCCGGTTGGCCGCGGATTTGAGGGTCAGGCAAAGAGGCGGCAATAGCTGGCGCAAACCATCGAGATGGGCATCGGTGAACCCATCGGGCGCATCTGTGGTCAACGAGATCACTACGCCTTCTTCGGCTTGGTTTGGGTCCACTGAGGCCATGTTGTCTTCGCGCAGAAAAAGCCTCTTTGCGGCATAATAATCCGTGGCACCTCGTTCGCGAAACTCATCGAAGATCGGAAAATTCAACGCGGGGTTCGGCACGGTCAGATTTTGTCTGATCTCGTCTGTGTTATTACTCAGCAGATAGTAAATCGGGCTTAGCAGATATTCCTCGGTTGACTCTGTTGAGCGCTGAAAATCTTCTCTTTCGTTTTCGCCATCGCGGTTCCAACGGAAAGCCACTGCGCCAATCTCAGGATGATGTGCCTGCATGGAAACGCTTACACGCTGCAAGGGTATGCCAGCTGTAACCAGCCGGTTGCAGCAGCCTTCAAGCCAAATCTCGACGGGCGTGTTTTCAAGCCCCTGCTGAATTAACCAATCCGTAAGGTCATTCAGCGCCGCCGTTATTTCCCAGTTTTCGAGTATTGGCGCTGCCATATTTTCCTCTATTCCGTGATCAGGTCGGCCGAACTGCCATTGGCCTCACCTATGATGCTGTTCCTATCAGGTTAAAGACTATTTCGCTTGCCATACAGTCGTTTTACACTCTGTCCATAGTTACAGATGCTGCGATGCAAGACCGGTGCCAGTTGACACTGCTGACATGTCTTGGCTGAAGCATGTGCTATCTTCGAAGAAGGCTTGTTCGGGAGAGCAATAGTGAGCGGTATCGAGAACTATGAATCTCAATCTGGCAGACTTATTCCTGTCTTTCGAATGGAGATAAATACACGACCTGATGACGCCGAACGACTATTGGATGCCATCTTCAAGGTTCATCCACTTGCTGTCGGAGCTTATGAGCGAAATGCGACCGTAACCGCTCAGGGGGCGGAGACAGGAAGACCGGGGGAACAAACGGTTACGCGGATTCATAACGAAGATTTCGAGGCCGATGGCACCGAGGTTTATCCTTCGGTCGAGCTAAAGGT
>JBCAZO010000405.1:0-3019 GCA_038532975.1 Pseudomonadota bacterium | reverse complement strand
GTCATATGACGTTTGCGGCCAAAGCCTGGAACGCGGGTGACTTCGAATCCTGCAGCCTCCAAAGCACGGCGCACATGACCAGCAGCGGTGTATGTGGCTGCGGTGCCACCTTTGACAGTGTGGTGCCCAACAGAAGAGATCAAAGCATCCCCCCACAATTCGGGATTTTTGGCTGGGGAAAATCCATCAAGATACCAGGCATCCGCGATGCCATCCCAGTTTTGTAATGTTTTGCGAGCGTCCCCTGCGATCATTTCGAAATTCAAACCAGGTAAGCTGAAGGCTGTCTCTTCCCAATATGGTGCAAGCTCTCTGGCAATGGTGTGCAGTTCTGGAAAGGCAGACTGCGCGCGAACCATCTCGTCTTGAGACAGGGGATAGGCCTCAAAGGTTGTATAAGACAATGTGCCCTTTGCGCCCGAAGCGCGCCAGGCATCTATTGTGGCTAATAGGTTAAGGCCCGTACCAAAGCCCAGTTCTGCCACGTTAAACCCGTCGCAGAAACGCTCTGGCAGCGTGTTGCCTGCTAAAAACACGTGCCGTGTTTCCGCGAGTCCGTTGTCGAGGCTGTAGTAGGGATCATCGAATCTCGCGGAAACCGGGACGTCCCCATCCCGCCATTCAAGATCTGATTGCTGGTTCTGCATTGCGGGTTGAGCTACCTGTCTTTCCAAACAGGCCGACCATGCCGCTGCCTTTGGGAAATGACAATGCCAGACGTGACCATCTTTGGTGCCGGAATTTTCGGCCTTTCGATTGCGTGGGCTTGCCAAAAGAAAGGGGCTTCTGTTCAGGTCATTGACCCAAACGGGCCTGGCTCATGTGCGTCAGGCGGGCTTGTTGGCGCATTGGCGCCTCATGTTCCCGAAAACTGGAATGAGAAGAAGGCGTTCCAACTCGATAGCCTTTTGATGGCCGAGGGGTTTTGGGCCGAAGTTGAAGCGGTCTCTGGGCAGTCGTCTGGATATGCGCGCAGCGGACGCTTGCAGCCGATCAATGACGAACGGGCACTCGATTTGGCGCATGCGCGGGAAAGCTCGGCAAATGAGCTATGGGGTGCACACGCGACTTGGCGGGTGGTGCGCGAGGATGCCGTGCCGCTCACACCACATTCGCCGACCGGGTTCTACATCCACGACAGTTTGTCTGCCTCATTGCACCCGCGTCAGGCATGCCACGCGTTAGCGGTCGCGCTGGAGGCACAGGGTGTCGAAGTCAGTGCAGACGGAAAAGCAGATGGCCAAGTTATTCACGCTACGGGTGTGGATGGACTTTTAGAGATTTCGAATGCCGTTGGCGTTACAATTGGTAACGGCGTCAAAGGTCAGGCTGCCCTTTTGGATTTTTCAGCAAGCGGAGCCTCACAGATTTTTGCAGACAGCTTGCATGTGATTTTTCACAAAGATGGAACGACTGCAGTCGGCTCAACTTCGGAAAGAGATTTCGCTGACGCCTGCTCCACGGATGCCCAGCTCGATGAGATTGTTGCGCGTGTGCGCCGCGCTGTACCTGCGCTTGTCGGTGCGCCTGTCATCGCACGCTGGGCAGGCCTAAGACCCCGCGCAAGGTCGCGAGCGCCAATGTTGGGGTTTCATCCGCTCCATCAAGATCAATTTATCGCAAATGGTGGTTTTAAGATCGGCTTCGGCATGGCCCCGAAAGTGGGGCAGGTGATGGCTGATCTTGTGCTTGATGGGAAAGATACAATCCCTCAAGAATTCAAACCCGAAGCCTCCCTTCCCAAAGGACGGAACGTGCAAGACTAGTGCTTAGATGGCTTTCGCCTGCATGCATTGTCGCCCGTCTGATCCGCGCACCCAACATGTACCATCTTCGCGCCAGCAAAGCGTTGCCTTTTCGTGGTGCATCAGGGGACTTGTGGAACGAAAGTTAAATGACATGAGCCGTCCGAGTTTGCTTTCGGCCAAGAGCATCAGCATTTGCGCCAGAAGAGGACCATGCACAACCAGCCCATTATATCCTTCGACCTCTTTTGCGTAAGTTTCGTCGTAATGTATCCGGTGCCCGTTGAATGTCAGGGCGGAATAACGAAACAGCATTGTGCTACTTGCGGAAAACGTTTCTGAGTGGTTTTCGTCAATCCGTGCCTTTGGCGGGACAGGTTTCGAACCGGACCCTTTGTCTTCACGATAGACAAGGTCCTGATGCTCGGTGACAGCACATTCGCCCTCTTGCCAATACTCATGACGCAGTTTGACAAAGGCCAGCGGACCGCTGCGTCCTTGCTTGTGCTCTGCATTTGCAATCGAGCTGCGTCTTTCAGCGGCTTTGCCGACGATGAGAGGTTGTTTGAACTCCAACTGGCCGCCAGCCCACATCCTACGCGGCAATCCCATATCAGGAACCAGCCCTCCCAATTTTGGATGACCGTCACGACCGAGCTCTTCGGGCGGCTTTGGGTCCCAGAAATAAGCCTGATGGAAGAAGGGCGGAAGAGTATCACCGTCATTTAGAGTAGGTGAACTTCCAAGTGTGGCCTGCAATGCCCGCGCGCGTGCGGTGTCCATTATGTCCTGAACGGATTGCGTCTCTATGCTCATACTGTCAGGTTAAGGGGCACTCAAAGCCGGAGCAATCTTGAAATGCCTTTGCAAATTCAATCGCTTGATCATCTTGTATTGACGGTCAAAGACATCAGCGCGACCGTAGAGTTTTACAAAACATTGGGCATGTCTGTTCAGCGGTTTCAACCACCGGATGGGACAGACCGGGTAGCGCTTTCATTTGGATCTCAAAAAATCAACCTGCACCAGGCAGGGGCGGAATTTGAGCCGAAGGCTGCTGCACCTTTGCCGGGGTCTGCGGATTTGTGTTTTCTAACGCAGACGCCTTTGGATGTTTGTGTAGAGCATCTCAAGGCAGCAGGAATTGGAACAATTGAAGGTCCTGTTCCACGTACTGGTGCAACAGGACCATTAATGTCGATCTATGTCCGTGATCCTGATGGCAACCTGATTGAGATTTCGAACCAAACCGGAGTTTGAACGCATCTATGCGA
>JBCAZO010000404.1:0-3021 GCA_038532975.1 Pseudomonadota bacterium | reverse complement strand
AAGCATGAGAAACCGAAGTGCTATCGTCGAGGTGAGCGGTCTTCCGACCCGCTAACGACAAAAAACTGCGGCCTCCTGGTGGGGGAGGGAGCGAACATGTTTCACCTCGTGCCGCTGCTTCCCCAGCAACGCCTGTGCTTTCATAGTTGCCCAAAGATCAACGTCGAACCCCATTGCCGCCGCGTGCTGTAGGGTGAGATTGATCCGGCTCAACGCCTTGCGCACGACACTGGCTTGTTTGTGCCAGATCGGAGCAAGCCGTTTCTTGATCACGTGCTGATCGACATCATCGATGGGAACGGGGCCAATTCTGGGCAGAACGCGGGTAGTCACAGGCGACATACATCAGCCGACTATGGTTTGCTATGATGTCTTGTCAGAATGCACCCTAGCTGCACCATCCCAAGCAAGACCTGAAAAAAGATCTCTTTTGTCAGAGCCATTGCGCCCGCTCTGCAAGATCTGACCGCGCCTGCCGCCACGTGCGTTCATCGACGAAACGGGGTGCCTTGCGCATGTAATCGAGGAATGCGGCACCGTACCCTTTCACCAGCCAGCGTTCTTCGTTCAAGGCAAACAGGAAGTATACGAGAAACAGAACCGCAGCGAGAAAGAGGGTAAGAAATGACCCCGCCGCGACGCCCATCCCAGCCGTGGCAAGGACCGACAGGATGTATTGCGGGTTGCGCGAATAGGCATAAAGACCGGTTGTGACCAGCCCCTCAGACCCGAAATAGGTGTTCTCGATCCCCAGCAACCGGTAGCCCCACAGCGTCAGCGCGTACGATATGGTCATCACTGGAATGCCGATCGCATAGCGCAGCCAATGCCCCGGCGCGGTCAGTAGGAGATCGAACAGGGCAACGCAGACGGTCGCGGCGCAGAAAACGCGAAAGAGCCACAGGGCCGTCGCCTTTTTCCACTTCTCCTCTGCCGGCCAAAAGCTGAATTCCGGCCTGATCAAGTTCACCATCAGTAGCCCGCAGAGCAGGCCCGCACTGGCCAGCGCTATCCAGACGCCGCCGCTTCGGACTGGAGAAAGGTAGGGCAACATATCTTGCATCGTACGTTCCTTGCTTTGGCGGTTTGGTCCTCGTTAGTCGCCCGCTGCGCGCGCCGCATTGACCGAGCGCAAATCTTGAGCTTACGCTGCCTTCGCGTGCATGGTGTGGAATTATGACATTTGTGTATCGGCGGCACGATTGGCACGGCTGCCATCGTGCATTTGATCGATCGCGATCTCAGTGTCCCGGGCTCGCGCAAATCGACTGCGCAAAAGTTTTCCGCATCTACACGGCAAAATAGAAGGACCGTCAAAGCGACTGGTCCAGTCACAAAACTTTCACGCATCTGATACATTTCCGATACGACCCACCCCGATACACCGCGCGGTAACGTCTGGGGGTGTGGATGCTAAAAATCGACCGGCTGACCAAATCGTTTGGCCAGAACGTGGCCGTGGATAGCGCCACAATCGACATCGACAAACCTGGTATGATTGGCATCATTGGCCGGTCCGGCGCCGGCAAAAGCACTCTCCTCCGCATGCTTAACCGGCTCACGGATGCCACGTCGGGCGCCGTAATGTTTGACGGGGAAGACATCACGGCGCTAACCGGAGCGGCCAAACGCCGGTGGCAATCGCAATGCGCGATGATCTTCCAGCAATTCAACCTCGTCCCGCGAATGGACGTGGTTTCGAACGTGTTGCATGGCACCCTGAACCGTCGGTCCACGCTGGCCACGATGTTCAATCTCTACCCGCAGGCCGACATCCACCATGCTATCGACATTCTCGATCGGCTGGGCATCGCCGAGCACGCCGCCAAACGGGCTGAAGCTTTGTCAGGGGGTCAACAACAGCGGGTCGCCATCGCGCGGGCGTTGATGCAGGACCCAAAAATCATTCTCGCCGATGAACCAATTGCGTCGCTTGATCCGATGAATGCTCAGGTCGTGATGCAGTCCCTGCGCAAAATCCACGAAGAAGACGGGCGCACTGTCATCGCGAACCTACACACGCTCGACACCGCCCGCCGCTATTGCGACCGCGTCATCGGGATGCGGGCGGGGAAAGTGGTCTTCGACGCCACACCCGAGAAACTGACAACAGAAATGGCCCGTGAGATTTACGGCGCGGGCGCCGAGTTTTCCGAAGCAGCCACCTCGACCGAGATCGAAACCCTGGATGCAGCGGAGAAAGCCAAGATGGAGGCCGAGGCCTACGTCTGACCTCAAACCCCGCCGATAAGGGCGGGGATTTTCGTTCATGGGAGAACTGAAATGAAGAAATTGATCGCTGCTGCTCTGGCGACAACGGCTCTGACAGGCGCGGCTCTGGCCGAAGAGGCAATTACCGAATTCCGCATCGGTCTTTTGGGTGGTGAAAACGCTCAAGACAGACTGAACTCGAACGAGTGTTTGCGCGTCTATGCCGAAGAAGAGCTGGGTGTTCCGGTAAAGCTTTTTGCACCTGCTGACTATGCTGGTGTGATCCAGGGTCTTGTTGGCGGCACGCTCGACATGGCATGGCTGGGTGCCTCGTCCTACGCTGCGACTTACCTGCAAAATGCTGACGCGGTTGAGCCGGTACTCGTCAAGATCAACCTTGACGGCTCGTATGGCTATCACTCGATCGGTTTTGCGCGCAAGGACAGCGGTATCGGCTCGCTCGACGACATGGCAGGCAAGGTTTTTGGCTTCGGTGACCCGAACTCGACATCCGGTTACCTGATCCCCTCCATCGAGATCCCGCAGTACAAAGACGGCGTCACCATGGAAAGCGGCCAGTATTTCGGCGAGGTGAAGTTCACTGGAGGCCACGAGCAGACCATCGTTGCGGTTAACAATGGCGACATCGATGGCGGTGTGACTTGGGCTGACGGCCAGGGCAACTGGGAAGACGGATACAATTCCGGCGCACTGCGCAAAGCCGTCGACGCGGGCCTTATCGACATGAACGACCTGGTTCAAATCTGGAAGTCGAAGCCAATCCCGGAAGGTCCGATCGTTCTGCGCAAA
>JBCAZO010000403.1:0-3021 GCA_038532975.1 Pseudomonadota bacterium | reverse complement strand
GCATCGAACGCCGCTGTGTTGACGCAGATGCATTCGGGGATGATCAGGTGCTGGGACAGCGAATAATAGCCCGCCACCTCGAAGTGTCCGGTGGACTCGTATGATGGCCAGTTGTTTTCGGCGCCATCCACGACACCAGTCTTCAAGGCCTGATAGACCTCGGCAAAGGCCATGGGTGAGGGGTTGCCGCCAAGCTGTGCGATCATTCCGGTGAAGAGGTCGTTGTTCATTACGCGGACCTTCATACCTTCCACATCGGCCGGTGTGTTGATTGGTTTGTCGCCATTGTAGAACGACCGTGCTCCGGCGTCGTACCAGGCCAGCGGCGTCAAGCCTTTGGAAGCCATTCCTTGGGCGATTGCTGCCCCGCCTTCACTGTCGAGCACGCGGAACATGTGCGGGACGTCCTTGAAGATGAATGGTAGCGAGACGACGTTTGCCTCGGCCACAATCGGGCCAATTGGCCCCAGATTGAAGTTGCCGACTTCGAGCGCTCCGGCCCGTACCTGTTCGACGGCATCTGGCTGGCTGCCCAGGGTCCCACCATGGAACATCTGCAGGGTGACCTCGCCGCCGGTCTTCTCGGCGAGCAGCTCTGCGAATTTGTCCATGGCGACGGTGTTTGGATATCCTTCGACATGGATCTTCCATCCGCGCCAGTCGGCTGCGTTCGCAGTTACAGCCATAATTGAAATGACTGCCGCGCCGACCAATGATTTGGCGATGTTCTGAAACATGTTGTCCTCCCTTAAGTCTCAATCCACTTTTTGTATCGCCGCGTGTGGCCGCCGGCGCAGGGCTTTCCTGCTCCGCCCGGCCCAACACAGCGATCTGGCGTCTTGATAGGCATAAAGGATTACTAGTATACCAGTTTTGTCAACTGAAATATTCCCGATCTCGCCTGAACTGCATCGCACGCGGATCCGTTTCGCTATTGATTTCCCTCTGCGGGTACAAGCCGTTCCAAATAGGTCGGGCTTTGTGAGATGATCCGTCGTCTTGGCTTCGGGCAGAGGAGCCGACAGGTGCAACTCTAAAGATCACATCCGAACAATCGTCAAACGTCAAACCGCCAACAAATTTACTTCAGCTCGACCACGCCCTTTCGATAGTACCCGCGGACACGACGACGTCCATTCGCTAAGCTTGTTGGGAAACCGCTCGCACCAGGCAGCGAGGGGCCAACTACACGGTCAAAGGGGCTACCGGTCGCTGGACGCTCGGCTTTGCAGTCACGCGGTGGTTCCTTTGCGGGTCAGGCATCCTCAGGCATAAAGTAGTTCGCATTGGATGCGGAAATCTGATCGATTGTCTCGTCCAACCGCGACAGGTGATGGACACCGGCTTTGATCGCTGCGGTCGGGTCATGGTTCCGGACTGCAGTGGCGATGGCGCGGTGATCATCGACCAGTTCTGGCATGCGATCACCTTTGGATAGGCTCAGGGTGCACAAGCGGTCGACCTTTGATTTTTCAGCCAAGATGACGTCGAACGCAAATCCCGATCGCGCGATATCGCAGATCAACTTGTGAAAATCGTAGTCGAGAGAATTGAAACGGTCGATATCCCGATCCCGAACGGATTGTTCTTGCAAATTTAGTGCAGCCTCAAGCTGCGTTGCATTTTCTTCGTCGCAATGGATGGCCGCGCGTTGCAGAACCTCCTTTTCGACGGACAGACGAACGAACCGCGACTTGGCGATTTCTCGCATTGAAAAGCGTTTCACCTCGGTTGCGCGTTGCGGACGGATCAGCAACAGATCAAGCGTGGCCAACCGGTTGAACGCATCGCGAACAGGTTGTCGTGACACGCCAAATTGGGTCGCGATATCCGCTTCGGAGATCTTGTCGCCCGGTCTTAGGCGCAGCGCCGATATCTCTTCGTAGAGGTAGTCATAGATGTCGTCCACGCTTGTGCGCCGCGCACCAATTTGAGTTACCTGTGCCACTTGGCGGTCTCCGTACCGTGTTCGTCTTTTTGCAAGGTCTACTGAGTTTGCAGCGCAACGAACACTCAATTTACTAGCTCGGTGTTCGCGTCGGCTTCAAAACCGCGGCGATGAACACTGATTGACTAGTATACCAGTTTTGGAGAAAAGTGAAACCGAATCTCAGTGCAACATAAGTTCAGATGCGACTGCGCCACAAAGATGCAACGCGGACCACGGGCTGCAACGGAAGACATGAGCGATAAGGGGACGAGACGATGAAACTTGCGGGCCAAACAGCCATCGTGACCGGAGGAGGCCGGGACATCGGTCTCGCAGCTGCTCTGAAACTTGCATCTGAAGGCGCGAACGTTGCGATCAACTACTATTCCAGCAACACGGGGGCCGACGCGGCGGTGCAAAAGATCAACGAAAAAGGTGGACAAGCGTTCAGCCTGCAAGGCGATTTGACCCGGCAAGATGATGTCGATGCGCTGATATCCAAGACGGTCGAGGCCTTCGGTGGCATAAACGTTCTTGTGAACAATGCCGGTGGCCTGGTCGGACGTAAGACCATCGCAGAGATGGACCTCGATCATTGGAACACGGTGATGGATCTGAACCTCAACAGTGTCTTTATGGTCACCAAGGCGTGCCTCGCGCATATGAAAACTGGTACAATCGTGAACCTCGCCAGCCAAGCCGCACGCGATGGCGGCGGCCCCGGTGCCGTTGCCTATGCCACGGCAAAAGGGGCGATCGCTACAATGACCCGGGGCCTCGCCAAAGAAGTTGGGCCAGACATCCGCGTGAATGCGCTTTGCCCCGGCATGATCGACACGGATTTCCACAACATCCACACTGCTGACGCCGCCCGGCGCGGCTACGAAGCTTCGGCTCCTGTCAAGCGCCAGGAACAGGATCAGATTGGCGGTATCCTCGGTCGTGCCCTGGCGCTTGACAGGAGCCGAAGCTTCGTAGCCGCGCCGGGCGGCATGCTGTTTTCCTGAACGCAGAAGGGACCCTTGATATGACCGAGTTTCCCGTTGTTGCCACCGGTGACGGAGTGACCCGACAGGTTCTGGCGGATCATC
>JBCAZO010000402.1:0-3023 GCA_038532975.1 Pseudomonadota bacterium | reverse complement strand
CGGCCGCCGAAAGGCGCAGGGGCTTTGAGCGGCGCACGAACAGCTCGACGCCCGCCTGCTCCTCAAGGCCCTTGATCTGGTGGCTCAGCGCACTTTGGGTGATGTGCAACTGATCGGCAGCGCGGGCCAGCCCGCCCGCCTCATGAATAGCCCTGATCGACCGCAGATGGCGAAACTCGATATGCATACACGCCTCATGTTCATGTTGAGATTTATGAATTTGCTTCAAGATATCCCGTCAGGCATGTTTGGTGCAACCGCCTGATGAGGAGCATGACCGTGCCCGCCATTTCGTTCGAAGTCTTTCCGCCCCGCTCGCTTGATGCATCGTTTCACCTTTGGGATACCGTTCACGCCCTCGCCCCACTGGCGCCGCGTTTTTTCTCTGTCACCTATGGCGCGGGCGGCAGCACGCAGAAGCTCACTCAAGAAGCCGCGCAAATCCTGCGCAAGCAATCCGGGCTGCCCGTGGCTGCGCACCTGACCTGCGTTGGAGCCAGCAAGGCCGACGTGATCGCAACGGCGGATGCCTACGCCAGAGCAGGGGTCAGCGATATCGTTGCGCTGCGGGGCGATCCACCCAAGGGAGAATGCTTTGCCCCCCATCCGGAAGGTTTTGCAGACAGTTGCGGACTGGTTGAGGCGCTGGCCCAGGATGGTCGGTTCACGATCCGTGTCGGCGCCTATCCCGAAAGCCATCCTGATGCGGCGAATGCCGATCAGAACGTCGAGTGGCTGCAGGCTAAGATCGATGCGGGGGCGGATGAAGCGGTCACCCAGTTCTTTTTTGACCCGGAAACGTTTCTGCGCTTCCGAGATGCCTGCGCCGCCAAGGGTCTGGCGGACAAGCTCACGCCTGGCATCCTGCCGGTCACCAACTGGGCAAGCACGAAGGGATTTGCGGAACGCTGCGGTGCGAGCGTCGCGCCCGATCTCGCCCAGGGGTTCGAAAGGGCGGCGCGGGAAGAGCGCGGCGATCTCTTTGCGCTGGCCCATGCGACCGAGCTTTGCGATACCCTGATCTGCGAGGGGGTCGAGCGGCTGCATTTCTATACACTCAACAGACCCGAGCTCACGCGGCAGGTTTGCCGCGCGCTTGGAATCACCGCCGAAAGCGCGATCCGAAACGTGGCGTAAAACTGGACCGGTTCCGCCCTCCGACTTAGCCTCAAGGCAGAGACGGAGAGCCACCCCATGCAAAACGCCGCCCAATCGCCTGCCGACCTGCCTGACATGAAAACCATCACCGGAATGTCGGGGCTGGAATTCATGCAGGGAATCCTCGAAGGCCGCATTCCCGGGCCCCCGATCGCATCGACGATGGGTTACCGGCTACACAGCGTCGAGGCGGGTCGTGTCGTGTTTCGGGGCACCCCGCAATTTGAGGTGACCAACCCAATGGGATCTGTCCATGGCGGCTGGTACGGGACGTTGCTGGACAGTGCGATGGCCTGTGCGGTGATGACAAGCGTTCCCCAGGGCAGCGTCTATACCACGCTCGAATACAAGATTAACATCACACGGGCGATCCCGATTGGCATGATGATCGACTGCATCGGCGATACGGACCATGCCGGGCGGTCAACGGCTGTCGCGCATGGCGAAATTCGCGGGGTCGAAGACGGCAAACTTTATGCGACCGGCTCGACGACTTGCATCATCATGAACGTGAGCGCTGCCAAAACCTGACCCTCTCAGCGCATCCGCCCCCTAATCCGGCGAAAGTTCTTCAAACCCCTGATAAAACCGGTTCCAGGTGGGCGAGATCAGGATCTCGTTCAGACAGACATGCTGCGGCATTTCCGCGACAAAGCGGATCGTCGCGGCAAGATCGTCGGCCTGCAACATCCGCGCGAGTTCATGTTCCGGTGGTGGATTGGGGCGGGACTTCAGAATATCCGTCGCGACCTCGCCCGGCATGATGACTGTCGAGCGGATGCCGTTGCCGCCCTCTTCGTCGTTGATGGTTTCGTTGAGCGCGATCACCGCGCGTTTGGTCGCGTTATAGGCAGCGCCGGTCAGCCGGGTGGCATAGCGCCCGGCCCAGCTTGAAACAAGGATCACGGTGCCGCAGCCATTGGCCCGCATCCCAGGAAGAACGGCCCGGGCCGCATAGAAAACGCCATCAAGGTTGACCGAGACGACCTTGTCCCAGCCCTCAGTCGTCATGTCGGCGAGGGACCGGTCCGGTATATTGATGCCGGCGCTTGCCACGAGGATATCGACGGTGCCAATTTCATCCGCGGCGCACGCAATCGCATCCGCGTCGGCAGCGTCGAGCGGAACGGCATCCGCAATCCCGCCGTCTGCCTCAATGGTTCTGACCACTTCGTCAAGCGGTTCTACCCTGCGCCCAGAGACCGTCACATGAGCACCCGATACCGCTAGTGTCCGGGCCGCGGCCGCGCCGATGCCAGTTCCGCCGCCCGTGATCCAGACGCGTTTTCCCGAAAGCTGGCCCATGGTCCCCCCGCTCGCGTGTTTGCGAAGCCTACCCACGTGACCAAATCTCTTGCAAGAGATTTGCCAAGAGCGTTATCTAACGCTCTTCCACCGCCAGAAGTCAGGCCACAGGCCGCCCTGCCCCCGACCAGTTGAACCAGCCAGGGTTTTCCAGGGCCGTTTTGGCAGTTGAGTGAACATGTTCTGATTGGGTTGACCCGACCACTCTTGGTCGCCGGAGCCAAAACCATTTTCCGTTCCCGCGCCACGAGCCAGCCGATGGCGCATTCGCATCACAGGGAAACTGTGCCTGCCATCCCTGCGGCAACGGTAATCCGCAAGCCTCAGCCTGCTCCATCATCCAGACAAAGGGGATGTTGGCCAGAGGTCTTGCCGCCTCAAACCCGCCGATCTGGCCGCCGACATCCCCGTGTGTTCCGCGAAACCAGACCTGTTCAACCCGCCCGTGCCATCCTTCGATGCTGTCCCAAAGCACCGGTTCATAGACCATCCGCGTCTCATTAAGCGCCAGCGCCTGAAACCCATTGCGGATGGCGGGGCCAAGATGATGGTTGTGAAAC
>JBCAZO010000401.1:0-3025 GCA_038532975.1 Pseudomonadota bacterium | reverse complement strand
GCCGCAATATCGGCACGTCCTAGCGCGGTGATCCCCATCGGCGCCTCACCCTGCCCATAAATCTGCAGGAACACCGGCCCGAATTGATCCAAAGCCGCACGCAAATCCGCCTCGTAGAGCGGCCCGCCACCCAGCACGATGCTCCGCAACCCCTGTCCGTCCCGGCCCGCCTCTCGTGCCCAGGTGGTCAAACGGTTGAGCATCGTCGGCGCCGCAAAGAGATGCAGCCGATGAAAATACGCCGCCAGATCAAGCAGTTCCTCCGGGTCAAACCCGCCCGAGACCGGCACCACATGCCGCGCGCCGCACATCACATGCACCAGCGCATAAAGCCCCGCGCCGTGGCTCATCGGTGCGGCATAGAGCGTGGCGTCCTCGGACGTGACCTGATCCACGGAAACAAGGTAGCTTTCGGTCACAACCCGCAACATGCCATGGGTGATCTGCACCCCTTTGGGCCGACCTGTCGTGCCGGAGGTATAAAAGAGCCAGGCAAGATCGTCCGAAGCGCGCAGTGCGACTTCCGAGACTGGCGTGCTATCAAGCCTGCTGGGATCAACCACGTCCGCAGCATCATGTAGAGCCGCTGCCTGCACGCCCGTGGATAGACAAAGCCGAACACCAGCGTTGTCCATGATCCAGGCCACCTCTTTGCCATGCAGCCGCGCATTAATCGGCACCGCCACCAACCCCGCATACCAGATACCGAAAAGCGCAATCAGGTAATCGGGATGGTTGCCCATGAAGATCGCCACCCGGTCGCCGGGTTTCAGGCCTCGTGCCAAAAGCGCCCCGGCCATTCGTGCCGCCCGGTCACGAAACCCGGCGTAGTCATAGACCATATCATGACCATAAAAGAGCGCCGGGGCCGTACTGCGCGTCTTCGCCTGATCTTCCAGCCAGCCAGCGATATTCATGAGCTTACCCTCCAAATTGACAAAACCACTTGAAGCGCCCTCCCGCAATCCATCTCACCTGCGAATTCTCAGGCAAAATCAGGCACAAAAGATGCAGAGTGGACCTTGCGTCACCTTTTTTCGATTTCCCCCTCGCAATCGGACGGCAAATACGCCAAATTCCTAGGCAATTCCACGCTTTTCAAGGGATGGCGCATCCCCTATAAGCGCCAAAAAAAGACACAAAGCCTTGGGGACAGGGCCAAAATGCAAGGTTCGAGGATACAGGATGCCGAATAAATCGCACGAGGCGGATGTCGCCTTTATCAAGGCCCTGGCAGAAGTGCTTCAAGACAACGACCTGACAGAGCTTGAGGTCAAGCGTGATTACGGCGCCGATGATGCCCTCAATGTCCGCGTCAGCCGCAAACAAAAGGTCGTCGCGCAAATGGCCGCGGCCCCCGCCACTGCCCCGGTTGCCGCAGCTCCTGCGGTTGCGACCCCCGCCGCCGCACCCGCCGCAGAAGCCAGCCCTTCGGAAGATCCGGCAAGCCATCCTGGCGCAGTCACGTCACCTATGGTCGGCACCGTTTATATGCAGGCCGAACCTGGCTCTCCGGCCTTTGTGTCCGTAGGCGATCAGGTGTCAGAAGGTGACACGCTTCTCATAGTCGAAGCGATGAAAACCATGAACCACATCCCCGCCCCGCGAGCAGGCACCGTCAAACGCATTCTGGTCGAAGACGGTGCAGCCATTGAGTTTGGCACGCCGCTTATGATCATCGAATAAGGCCTGTCCGCGATGTTCGATAAAATCCTTGTGGCCAACCGTGGCGAGATCGCGCTCCGCGTGATCCGTGCTGCGCGTGAGATGGGTATTCAGACCGTCGCGGTCCACTCCACTGCCGACACCGATGCGATGCACGTGCGCATGGCGGACGAAAGCGTCTGTATCGGCCCGCCTTCTAGCACCGACAGCTATCTCTCGATTCCGTCGATCATCGCCGCCTGCGAAGTGACTGGCGCACAGGCCATCCATCCTGGCTATGGGTTTCTCTCTGAAAACGCCAATTTCGTTCAGATCGTCGAGGATCACGACCTGACGTTCATCGGCCCCACAGCCAAGCATATTCAGGTCATGGGCGACAAGATCACTGCCAAAGACACGATGAAAGAGCTGGGCGTGCCCTGCGTGCCGGGATCTGACGGCGGCGTGCCCGACCTCGAAACAGCCCGCGAATTGTGCAAGGACATCGGCTATCCGGTGATCGTCAAAGCCACCGCTGGCGGCGGCGGGCGCGGTATGAAAGTGGCGCAAACCGCCGATGACATCGACATGGCCTTTCAGACCGCCCGATCAGAGGCCAAGGCCGCCTTTGGCAATGACGAAGTCTACATCGAGAAATACCTCACCACGCCGCGCCATATCGAAATTCAGGTTTTTGGCGATGGCAAGGGCAAGGCGGTACATCTGGGTGAGCGCGACTGCTCACTGCAGCGCCGCCATCAGAAAGTCCTGGAAGAGGCCCCCGGCCCGTGCATTTCCGAAGAGGAACGCGCGCGCATTGGCAAGATCTGCGCCGATGCCGTGGCAAAAATCGACTATGCCGGCGCTGGCACCATCGAATTCCTCTACGAAAAGGGCGAATTCTATTTCATAGAAATGAACACCCGTCTGCAGGTAGAACACCCTGTGACAGAGGCCATTTTTGGTGTCGATCTGGTACGCGAACAAATCCGTGTCGCCGCGGGTCTGCCGATGTCCTTCAATCAGGATGACCTGAGCATCAACGGCCACGCCATTGAAGTGCGCATCAACGCCGAAAAACTTCCCGAGTTTGCCCCGCGCCCCGGCCGGATCAGTCAATTTCATGCCCCCGGCGGACTGGGCGTGCGCATGGACTCCGCGCTTTATGACGGCTATACGATCCCGCCCTATTACGACAGCCTGATTGCCAAGCTGATCGTACATGGCCCTGATCGTGCCTCTGCTTTGGCACGTCTCGACCGCGCTCTTGGCGAGTTGATCGTCGACGGAGTGGACACCACCGTGCCGCTCTTTCACGCCCTTCTGCAGGAAAAAGACGTGCTGGATGGGTCGTATAATATCCACTGGCTGGAACACTGGC
>JBCAZO010000400.1:0-3025 GCA_038532975.1 Pseudomonadota bacterium | reverse complement strand
TGCGCAACAAGCACCTTACCAACATTCAACACGGTAGCGCGTCATGAAATGGACACGTTTCGAAACTAGCGGAGTCCCAACGGAGAACGGAGTACTTCGTTTTGATCTGGGCAGACATAGCAATTGTCATCTCAATCGCTCTGTTTATGTGGGGTGGATCATCAGACTCTCTCTGGGGCGAAGATAAGGCCTGGTTCATTGAGAACGAGCTGCTGTTAATTAAAGTAAACGTCGTAGGAATGTTTCTGTTCGTGGTTGGTCTTTCCTTTCAAGACTATTCGCCATCAATTGAGAGCAACTTCAAAATTCTATTCCAGATTGTAGCTGCGTTTGCCCGGGTCTTCGGCTTTGCCTAGTGGCACAGTAGCCGCACCATGAAGCGGAATTGCCTGCCAAGCAGCATCTTGCAAGCTGGGCTCGTTCCAGAATTTCGCTGAGCGCAACACCAGTATCCGCTTCCACACCTCATTGGCGATGAGCAGCATTTTGCTGTCACACCTGTCCGGACTGAGTTTTGGAAATGTGGTTGGTTTCGGACCAACCCGATCACCGTCATCCGCCTGTCTTTGCGCGGGGCAGGATGGCGGAGCGGATGCCGTGTACGTATGGTGCTCGGCGGGTCCGTTTCTTAAACCATGGCAACCCCAGGGAGCACGCTGAATGCTTTGAACATCGCGATCGAGGCATCCCAGTTGGCTACTGTATCCATGGTGGATTGTGACGATTTATACGAAACTTCAATAGATTGCAGGTCGTCGTTGGCAGAAGATGTTTTTCCTTAGATCGCTGATTTCCTGCTGGGTCGCGGACATTTTGGTTCACGCACGTACTCCGGCTCTGGGCAGGAATCATCAACGCTCACCGGAGATTTGGAGTTGATTATGGCGCTGTGTCCGAATTCATCAGTCATTCAGAATGCAGCCGTTCTACGTAGACGCTGTGACGGGTTTCTGGGCGGAAAAAAGTCCTTTCCCGGCGTGGTGAACGAAGGTCCGCCCAAAAGAGACCGCTCTGGCTGCAATATTCGTGGGACGGTCCCGGCAAGTTCGGCGCTCTCCGGCAAGATTATGATCCGCTATGCCTCCGCGAACCACGCATCGAAGCTCGCTGTACTTAATGTCTGGGGGTGCAAGTAGGGTCGTTCGATTGCGCCCAAGACGGCCATCTCGTAGCGGTGGCCCTTGAGCATCGCCATATAGCGTTCCGCGCGATCAGGGAGGGCAACCGCCGGGCCGGGTGCGCAATGCGGCAAGCCAGCCGCGATGATCTCCTCGATTCGGCGCGCGGTACCGTCATAGGCGGCTTCGAGGTAGAGTGCGGCCGCATCGGGTCGGCGGCGGGCTGCCTCATGCATCATCCGCGAGAAGCGGATCGTTTCCGGCTCGTTCAGGAAGGCAAGAAGGTTCGTGCCAAAGCCTACGAGGGCCTTGCGGAATGATGCGAAGTCGACAATCTCTTCGGGGGGCGCTGTTGTGAACCGGTCAACCTCGGCGGCGATCACAGCGCCAAGCAGGCCTTCCATGCTGCCGAAACCTGCGTAAATCGTCGCCTTGGATGTGCCTGCCTCGCGGGCAAGGTCAACCGTCGAGGTGGCCGCGAAGCCTTTCTCGAAGAACAGCTTGCGAGCGCTGCGTAAAACCCTGTCGTGGTTGGACTTCGTCTCAGCCGTCATACAGCGCGATTTAGCACTTCACGGTGCCGAAACGGAAGGGCGAGAAAAGAACTTGACCTCTTAACTAGTCGATCCATCTAGTCCTGTACCAGACGGTACAAGCATAAATATCCAAGGAAAAACCATGCAGGGCCACAGGATCGAGGGCATTGAGAAAGTAACGGGGCGGGCAGGGTTTGTCGATGATCTTCGCCTCGCAGACACGGGAATGGAACCGCTCGTCGCACTTGTTGCGACCGCACCGGTCGCATCAGGGCGTGTGTCGGTCGATGCGACGGCGGCGCTCGCCTTGCCGGGCACGCGCTGCGTTATCGATCATGCGAACGCACCTCGGATGCGCGGAGTCTTTGTGGCGTCGATGTGTGAACCGGGCACGCGGATGCCGTTGCAGTCTGACCGGATCGACTATGCGGGACAGGTCGTTGCGATGATTGTTGCCGACGATCTACAGGCCGCGCGGGACGCGTTGGCTGTGCTGACGATCGCCATCGAGGATGGGCCCACCCCGGCTGTCATCTTGTCGGACGCAGATGATCGACTGGTCCCCGTCAAGCGGGCCGGGATTGGCCCTGGGGTCCTGAAAAAGGGCGACGCGCACACAGCCCTCGCCGCCGCCACCCATGTTGCCGACATTGAAACCCACCACGCTCCGCACCACCCCAACCCGATGGAGCCAGGCGCGGTGATCGCGCGCTGGGATGAAGACGGCGGCGTGACGATCCACGCAGCTGTGCAGTGGCATCACATTGACGCCTCGGTGATTGGGCAGGCTTTGGGACTGGGCTGGGGCGCGGGTCCCGCGGGCCTGTTGGGTCGTGCGGTTCTGGGCCGCACGGGCAAGGGCAAGGTCAGGCTTGAGAACCACCTGTCGGGCGGGGCGTTCGGGCGCAATATCTCATACCAGGCGCTGCTGCTGGCGCCGATGGCGGCGAAGGTGGCCGGAGCACCGGTGAAGCTGGTGCAGACGCGGCGCGATACGTTTTCTTTGATGTCGCACCGCTCAGAAGTTCGGCAGCGGCTGCGCCTTGGGGCGAATGACGCGGGCAAGCTGACCTCGGTCGTAATCGAGCCGGACATTGCGCGCGGCCACGCTGCCTTTGTCGAGCCGGTTGGAGAGATGCCGATGCAGCTTTACGCCCATGACACCCACCGTTTGACGACGCGGGTGGCCAAACTTGACCTGCCGGGCGCGGGCTGGATGCGTGGGCCGGGTGTGGCCCATGCCATCTTTGCGCTGGAACAGGGGATGGACGATATCGCGCGCCGGACGGGCTCTGACCCGCTCGACCTGCGGATCGCAAACCATGCGGATGAGCACCCCGTCAGCGCCAAGCCCTGGGACGCCAAAGCGCT
>JBCAZO010000399.1:0-3030 GCA_038532975.1 Pseudomonadota bacterium | reverse complement strand
ATTGCGGATGATCTTGCCGAATTGGGGAAACTGGTTAAGACGCCCGAGGCTAACGTGATCAAGCTGCCGAACATCTCGGCCTCTGTGCCGCAGCTCGTAGAAGCCGTTCGTGAACTGCAGAGCAAGGGTTTTGCTGTCCCCGACTATCCCGAAACCCCGGAAACGGACGCTGAAAAAGAAATCCGCGCCCGCTATGACACGATCAAAGGCTCGGCTGTGAACCCGGTCCTGCGCGAAGGCAACTCTGACCGCCGCGCGGCCACAGCGGTGAAGAAGTTTGCTCAGAATAACCCACACCGCATGGGCGACTGGAGCGCCGATAGCAAAACCCGCGTTGCAGCAATGTCAGGCGACGATTTCTTCTCGAATGAGGTCTCAGCCACCTTGCCCAAGGAGACAGGTGCCAAGATTGTTCTTGAAACAGCGGGTGGCGAAACCGTTCTGAAAGATGGTCTGTCCTACCCCGCAGGTACAGTTGTGGACGCGACCTTTATGTCCGCGGCCGCATTGGATGGGTTCCTTGCCGACGAAATCGAGAAAACCAAGGCTGAAGGCGTGCTCTTTTCGCTGCATATGAAAGCCACGATGATGAAGGTCTCGGACCCGATCATCTTCGGTCACGCGGTCAAAACCTTCCTTGCCCCTGTCTTTGAGAAATACGGCGCAGAAATGGACACGCTTGGCGTCAATCCAAACCAGGGCCTTGGTGCATTGATGGACAAGGTCGAGGGCAATGCAGAAATCAAGAGCGCGATTGAGACCTGCATGGCCGACCGCCCGCCGATGTACATGGTGGACAGCGATAAGGGCATCACCAACCTGCACGTGCCGTCCGACGTGATCATTGACGCTTCCATGCCCGCTCTCATCCGTGCCGGTGGCAAAGGCTGGGGACCGGATGGGAATGAGGCGGACGCGGTTTGCGTTATCCCCGACAATTCCTATGCGCCGGTTTATGATGAGGCGATAAACTTCTTCAAAGCCAACGGCAAACTTAATCCAGCGACAGCTGGCACTGTGCAAAACCTTGGACTTATGGCGCAAAAGGCCGAGGAATACGGCAGCCATCCTACCACATTCGAAATCCCCGAAGCCGGGACAGTGAAGATGATCCTCGATGACGGCACTGTGCTTCATTCACATGATGTGCAGCCCGGAGATATCTGGCGCTCTGCCTCGGCGCGCAAGGCCCCCATCGAAGACTGGGTGAACCTGGCCATTGAGCGTCAGAAGGCGACAGGTTTCCGCGCGATCTTCTGGCTTGATGCCAGCCGCGCGCATGATGCGGAACTGATCAAATACGTGACACCCATTCTTGAGGCCAAAGGCGTGGCCGACAAGTTTGAGATCATGGCCCCGCGCGAGGCCACACGCGCCTCGCTGGAAACGATCACCAAGGGCGAAAACACCATCGCCATCACCGGCAACGTCCTGCGCGACTATCTCACAGACCTATTCCCGATCCTGGAACTGGCAACCTCAGCCAAGATGCTCTCGATCGTGAAACTGATGCAAGGCGGCGGGTTGTTTGAGACGGGGGCTGGCGGTTCTGCCCCAAAACATGTGCAACAGCTTCACGCGGAAAATCATCTGCGCTGGGACAGTCTTGGCGAATTCTGTGCGCTTGGAGAAAGCTTCAAATTTCTGGCCGATGCCAAAGGCAATGCCAAGTCACGTGTCCTCGGAGACGCAGTCGAAGCCGCTACGCAAGGCATCCTCGACAACAACCGCAGCCCCGGCCGAAAGGTCGGCCTGCCAGACAACCGTGACAGCCACTACTGGTTCGCCCGCTACTGGGCCGAGGCGCTCGCGGCTCAAAGCGATGATGCGAGCCTCGCTGAAGAATTTGCGCCCATTGCCAAGGCCTTGGCCGAAAACGAGGCCAAGATCATCGAAGAACTGGACGCAGGCCAAGGCGCACCCGCCGATACCGGTGGGTATTATCTCAATGATGAAACGAAACTCGCCGCAGTGATGCGCCCCAGTGCAACGCTGAACGCGATTATAGGCTAAGCCATATTGCTCTGAAAGTTTCACCCATGGCGGCGCCGGGGGTGAAACTATTGCCCCCGATTATGTGTTTTCGCATACATCTCGGCAATCATGCGGCTTGCAGTTTTCTCAAATGCAAATGGCAACACAGCATGAACCAATGCACAAAACCCTGCAGCAAATCACCGAAGGCTGAATCCTCCGGCAAAACGGGCATGTTCCAAATAGCTCTCATCAACACTGCGTGGATGGTCGAGAAAAAGGCGGGTGATCATGGGCTGTCTCCTGTTTTGCGCGTAGTCAGGACGCTATCGCAACACAGAGTTAATTTGCTCCCAATTTTTGAAAATAATTGATAGATATTAGGAAATTTTCCCAATATCACTTCGATATGTCAAAACTTGATGCCTTTGATCGCAAAATCCTAAACGTCCTTCAACATAAGGCCGACTTGGGACTGGAAGAGTTGGGCGACATGGTCGGCCTCTCGCGCAATGCCTGTTGGCGGCGTATCAAAGCCCTGGAAGAGGCCGGGGTCATTCTGGGACGCGTCGCCATTCTGGATGCGCAAAGGCTTAACCTCGGCCTCAGCGTCTTTATTCAGATCAAGGCCGCGGCACATGAGGCCGACTGGCTTGACCAATTCTCCCGCGCAACAAGAGACATGGAACAAATCCAGGGTGTGTACCGCATGACCGGCGATCTTGATTATCTCATTCGGGCACGTGTGGCAAACATGGCTGACTATGACCGGCTGTACCAAGCCCTCGTGGCGCGTGTGCCCATGGGTGATGTGTCCGCCAGCTTCGTCATGGAAGAAATCAAGGACACAACCGCGCTTCCGCTCGACTGAGCGCCGTTAGTTCCGCGCGCCCGACATTGTGCCGAAAAAGTCGATATCGCGCACGGTGATCACTTCACCCAAGATTATGTAAGCGGCGATAGCCCAAAGCACGAAAGCAACCACTGTGGTGATGATGAATTTCTTGCGCAGGTGATGTTTCTCGGGCGAGCCATGATGCGTGCCCTCGACGGTGG
>JBCAZO010000398.1:0-3031 GCA_038532975.1 Pseudomonadota bacterium | reverse complement strand
AAAATAGAATGGGTTACGCAAACGATCCGCTAAACACGCCTTTCAGATTCAGAATGGCTTCTTGGAACAAACTTCGTTTTGATCATATGTCGGGGTTGGTTACCGTCGCTGCGAGTAGAGCGTCAGCTTGCTGGAAGTCTGCGTTTTCACTTTCATCGCAAAGGGCGTTACTGATCTGATTTTGGCCACATGGATCCAACGCGACTGCGATGCGCTGGAATTGTGTCCTTCCAAATCTCTGCTAACCGCGCGCGCTGACTTGACCATTGTTGGTCTAAGGCGTCTTGCAATTGTGCAAGTTCATCCGGCGGCACGATCCAGTTCATCGACCCATTAATACAGTTGGCGAATACAACGCGCTCAACATCAAGATCGGGGTCGAATTGCGTAATGCGTCTGCGTCCTTGTTCGTTACGGAACACCATTGAGCGTGACCGTGCAGAAAGCACCGCCTCAATGGGGCTTGTTAAAAACTCGAATGAGCCCGACACGTCGGCGTGAAGCTTGCTCACGCATGCATCTCCGATCTCGTCTTCTGTCGCAAGCCCAAAAGCTCGAATTTCGATGAGTAGAACGCCGGAGGTTTCCTCGCGCACCCACTCACGGAAACAGAAAGGTGGTCGGTCCGTCTCATTTCGCTTTTCCGTGTCGCGAATGCAATCCGCCGAACTTTGTGAAAGCAGCGCATTCAAGAAAGACACGCCGTAGTTGTCATAGTAACCTGCGTCCACAACACGCAACTTCGGTGTAGTCGGTAGTGACACGGCCGGTGATATGAACGGAAATGTAGCGCTCATCCGGACAGCCGTGGATAGATGAAAAGTTTTGCGGGCGCAGGGAAACAGCGAAAACATCTCGATCGCCTCGCTTTTGGCGACTTTAGGCAAAAAACCAAGATCCAAGTTGGAAATAATCAAAGGTTGCCCGGTTTCCACGATCATAGGCGTTAGGATGATTGATGGACGCCAGCCATCGATTTCGCCCTGTGAGAAGGTATCAAATGGAACGCGTAGGGTATCCCAGTGCGCTTCCAGTACCTTCCCTCGGTCGATTGGTGCATGTCCTGACTTAAAGATGCTGCGCAAATCGGATTGGAAAAGGTGCTGGGCGACCGCCGTTAGGCTGTCGCGCGGCACCGGTACGTTGGTAGGGTAGTGATATGGGGTTTCCGTGGCCGGCGTTCTGAACTGAGCTTTCAAAATATCAGTTTCCAAGGCTGCAGTAACACCGGGTACCGAAGTCAGCCGCGGTTGTCGCCCGCTTGTCATGGTGAAATAGGCCGCGCCCACCATACCACCAGACGCGCCGGTGATCAGGCGCACACCGTCAGCAATCCCAACCAAGTCTTCAGAATTGTTTTCCTGGATCAAACGATCCATGACCAGTGATGTCCAGAAACTGGCGCGATACGCGCCACCAGAGGTCGCAACCAATACGAGCTTTGGCTTTTCAATGCCGTATCTGGTCTTTTGGAAATCTTTCCAACTGTTCAACGACGTGGCGAAATCCACCGGGATCGGTGGCGCCCCCACTGATCCACAGGTATCCGGTGGTTGTGCGGTCGGATCGAAGCGCGACAGCTCGAAGGCATTCTCATATTGGTTGGCACCAGTCGTAGAAATGATGTTGTCAAAACTGTGCTTAAACTTGCCCTCGCCAGTGGACTGGACGTTGGCCGAATATCCTGATCCGCCCAGAAGAATGAGGCCAAACAACAAAGCGAACCGAGCAGCTGGCGGAAATATCCAAATCAGTTTCGCAAGCAGAAAAATAACGAGGACAAGGGTGAGAAGCGCGACTGCGGGAATGAGATTGCCGACCCAAAACGCAACTGAAAAACACGCCAACAGTGGAAAAGTGAACGAGAGTTTCAGGAGCGCGGTGCGCCAAAACCGAGTGCGTGCGAGTGCTAGCGCCGTGTCATGGATTTTTTGGCCCCGTTGCTTTAAACGACTTGTCGGCAATACTTCCAGACCGCGGATATATGTGCTGGCTGACTGGAATTCTGTTTCGAGCTTGAAAATTTTCGGTTCGATGAACCGCTTAACCAGCCATCGAGCGAGTATGCCGATTGCAAACGCTCCTGCAAACACAATTATACCACCGATTCCACCTAGGAATGCGCGTATCCATTCGCCCTCTACTGCCGGACTGCTGTCGGCGTTGAGCCACAGCCATACCAAGATCAGAAATATGATTGGCGACGTGAGTAGAAAAAATAGGAAAGAGCTGGTCTCGGAGATTCCGTCAGGCTCTGTTTTTCCTGTGTAGTCCTCAAGATATGGCTCGAAACTTGGAAACACCATGATTAGAAGCGACGAAAACGCAATCAATCCAGCCGTCCAAAGCGTTGGGCTGTTTTGAATCGCAAGAGGGATCAGGGGGTGTACATCGGGCCGGTCTCGGAACAGATTTGTGAGCCCCAGGCTCTCTCCTGTCGCCCCCGATAGGATAAATACCAACACACCAAAAAGAAGGATTGAGCCGAAATACGAAGGTAGGCGATCAAAATAGAACCGGCCGATTTCGAGACCGAAAGAGCGATAAGTCTCAATCTTGTACAGATCTTGACGAGAAATCATGGCGCAAAAAACTCAATTTAAATGCCAACAAGTTGGGTCTGTGACATTGAGTCTGTCAAGGGCCTATTGGTTTTGTATGCTTGCTCGAAGCTGTACTGACTACAGCCAGAATGGTCCACCATTTGGCTCAGCTGCACTATTCTATAGAATAAAGGCGCGGCCAAACGCATGGTCGTTGTCTGGGTCGTTGCATGGCTAATCGACATGATTGCCGTCAGTGGTTGTGTTTTTTTACGACTACTGCGATCTAAGCTGCATACTTTAAATCTTTAAATGCTTATTTTGTTTTTTGCGGGGAGTTTCGATATGACCTACATTAGCGGACTACGTTCTTGAGGCAATTGAAGAGAGAAAGCTGAAGTGTTTGGCCTCGCCCTTCGCCATTAGTCCTGCAGACATAGACAGAGTTGAGGCACAGGTTCTAAAGGCTTTTCTTCGACGTTTTTTGG
>JBCAZO010000397.1:0-3045 GCA_038532975.1 Pseudomonadota bacterium | reverse complement strand
ACTGTCTTTGGCACCGCCGCGCTACCGACGCAATACCGACGTGGGTAATTGACACCTAAAAGGGCCGCCCCGAAGTACGGAGCGGCCCCTAAAGTTTTCGGAGGCGGGCCGGTTAGGCCGTGCCAATTTGTGGGCTCTAACACCCAGGGTCTGCCCTAGATGCGATCCCTCCAAACTGTTCCGACACCTCTCTCCAATCCCTTTATAGACACTGGATCACCTCCTTCCGATTGTTGAACTCAAGCGTAGCCTGCCACAAAAACTGTGCTTGTCAAAACAAAATGCAGCGGTTGCTTAATTTTTATCCACAGGATGTGGCGCTATTGAGATTGCAGCACCGCAACGCATTGGCGTGGCAGATCCTGCATTCGAAGCTCGCGGCGCGGCTTGGGAGGCGGCGCATTAGGATCAGGTGGTGGCGGGTTCAGGATGTTCTTCACCCATTGCTCAGCATCCGCACATCCATCCCCTGCTGGCGGTGCTGCCTGATCCACACATCCCGAAGCCCCCTTGGGACACTTTAGCCGCACATGGAAATGATAGTGATGCCCATACCAAGGCCGTATTTTCCGCAACCACGACCGGTCACCTTTTTCTTCTTTGCACATCCGCACCTTAGCGCCTGGAAAAACAAAAATCCGTGCCACGCGCGGGTCCTTGGCAGCAGCCTTCATGATCTCATGATGCTGACGGGTATAGTTGTCATTGGTATAGGCACCATTGGATCGTCTGAGCGAAATGGATGAGAGGCTCTCGCGTTCTGCCCGGCTCAGGTTCAACCGTTTGGGTGGCAGCATCCAAATGTCGATGTCTAGGCCCAACTGATGGCTTCTATGACCGGTAAGCATCGGCCCACCGCGCGGCTGACTGATGTCCCCTACATAAAGACCTTTCCAACCGGGTTGAGTTGCAGCAAAGCGCGACAGTTTTTGCACGAAATCAATCGCCTGAGGGTGCCCCCAATTGCGGTTCCGGCTGAGCCGCATTGCCTGCCAGGTTGGGCCGGTCTCGGCCAGTTGGATCCCACCTGCAAGACATCCCTTGGCGTATCCTCCAAAGGGCGCTGTACTTTGTTGTGATGCGTTGGGTTTCGCACCAAAGAGCTGGCGCGCCTCGACACCTTGCATCGCAACAGGAATACTCTGCGTCGAAAGAACGGTTTGTGAAAGGTCAGATGAGCCTTGGGTGGATGCACTACACGCCATCAGCAAAACGGCCAGGCACGTCATCTTCAACCCATGTCGCATCACGCATCTTCCCCTTCTGGATGCACCCAGCGTAGCAGCAGCAAACCCAACAGGAAAAGAACAATCAAAGGCGTCACACCGATTTGCTGACTTCCGCTCAAGCCGGTGACCACGCCCACAGCAAGCGGCGCGAGAAAGCTCGTGGCTTTTCCAGCCAAGGCATAAAGACCAAACGCTTCGGTCATGCGGTCTGGCCGCGCTTGGCGCACCATCATCGTCCGGCTTGCTGATTGGATCACACCGCCCGCCGCGCCAATAACCGCGCCGACGATGTAGAAAGCTAAATCCGGCAGTCTCGAGTTCGGGTCAACGGCGATCCCAAAGACGCGGTCGCGGGACACGAAGACAATCGAGATGGCAACCGCACAAAGCACGAGAATGCAAATCCGGATCACCGGTTTGGGGCCAAAATAGTCATCCGCATAACCACCAAGCCAAGCAAAAACAGCGCCGGACACAATTGCCAGGATACCAAAGACACCGGTGTCCACGACGCTCCAGTCCAGAACACCCGCCGCATATATTCCACCAAAGAAATACATGCCGTTCAGCGCATCCCGGTAGAGCATGGACGAACCCAGAAAGGCAAAAAGCGATGGCGTTTTCGGTAATCCACGGATGGTGCTGCGCAACCCAATCATTGCCTTGCCAAACGCCCCGCTCCCAGGGGCGGCGACCTTGGGGTCTTTCACCCAAAGAAAAAACGGGATCATGAAGATCACATACCAGATTGCTGTGAGCGGCCCGACAAAGCGGGTGCCTTCACGCTGGTCTGGATCAAGCCCAAACGCGGGGTCTCGTCCTAGCATTGTTTGTCCGGTGTCCGCACTTTCTGCAAAGAAGGCCAGCATGATCAGTAGACCAACCAATCCACCGAGATAACCAAAGGCCCAGCCTTTCCCGGAGATTCGGCCAATCTCTTGCCGCGTGCCAAGATCAGGCAAGATGGAGTTGGTGAAGATCGTGGCAAATTCCATACCAATGAGGCCAACCGCGAAACACAACAGCACCAGCCAAAGTGTCAGATCATTAGGGTTGGCAAACCAGATACCCGCCGCCCCAACCACATAAAATGCTGAGAAAAACCAAATCCATTTGAGCCTGTTGCCATAGGTGTCCGCAATCGCGCCCAGAACCGGAGCTGCCAGCGCAATAGTCAGGCCAGCGGCTCCAACGGTGAAACCCCAAACTGATTGCGCGCGCGCGCCGTCGCCTATCAGTTCTTTCACAAAGGGCGCAAAGATGAATGTGACCAACAGCGTATTGTAAGGCTGGCTGGCCCAATCAAAAAAGAACCAGCCCCAAATGCGCTTGCGCGAAGAAACCTCAGCCATACTGCCCCCTTGTGCAGGGGCGATATGACTAGCTTCGGCTGGGAGTGGCAAGGTCTTCTTGCATGGGCGGCCATGGGCGCACCTGGTCCGCCGCAATCCAGGCCGTGACCCAATCCGGGGCAATTGGCGGCTGAGGCTCAATACCCATGGCTTCAGCAACATTTGCAGGCTCAACGATACCGTCCCTACCTGTGACCGCAGCGCGATAGACAATGTGGTTGGCGCATTCACCGTTTTTCTTCCACATCGACTGTTCCACATACATGAAACGTTCATCCCAAAACACAGTGCGCGAACGCATTTCAACTGTCTCGAACATCTTGATACGCTGACGATACCGCACGCTTGCGCCCGCCATGGTCAGCCCCCACTTGTTTTTGCGCATCACTTTGACGAGCCCTGAACGAATTGCGAAGGGAATACGACCCAAGTCATAGAGGGTCAGTGTCCGCCCGTTATTGAGC
>JBCAZO010000396.1:0-3087 GCA_038532975.1 Pseudomonadota bacterium | reverse complement strand
CCACCGACACGTCCGGGCGCGACCTGCGTGATGTCAAAGGTCAGGAACGCGCCAAACGAGCGTTAGAGATTGCCGCGGCAGGGCGACATCACCTGATGATGGTCGGTACGCCAGGGTCCGGAAAATCCATGCTGGCCGCACGGTTGCCCGGTCTTTTGCCGCCTTTGAGCGCAACCGAAGCCTTGGAAACGTCCATGATCCATTCTCTTGCGGGATTGCTTGATGAAGGCGGGATAAACCGGACCCGCCCCTTTCGCGAACCTCACCACACCGCATCCATGGCAGCAATCGTTGGTGGCGGTCGTCGGGCAGGCCCCGGAGAGATCAGCCTTGCCCATAACGGCGTGCTCTTTCTTGATGAGTTTCCTGAATTTCCACGCGCGGTGCTGGAGACTCTACGCCAACCAATTGAAAGCGGCGAGGTTATGGTGGCGCGCGCCAATGCTCATGTGAAATACCCCTGCCGCTTTATGTTGATTGCGGCGGCAAACCCTTGCAAATGCGGGTACTTGCCTGATCCGGCTCGGGCGTGTTCATGTGCGCCAGTATGTGGTGAGGACTACATGGGGCGTATTTCCGGGCCTCTGCTGGATCGATTTGACCTGCGTGTGGATGTGCCCCCAGTGGCGTTTACGGATCTTGATTTGCCCGCTTCTGGTGACAGTTCCGCGAAAGTAGCGGCCCACGTGTCAGCAGCACGCGAGATACAAGAGGCACGTTTCGCCGAAACACTCGATATGCGGCTCAACGCGGATGCGGAAGGTGAAGTTCTGGAAGAGATCGCATCGCCAGACGCTGAGGGTAGAGATTTGCTCAATCAGGTGGCTGAACGATTTGGACTTTCAGCGCGAGGGTATCACCGTGTGCTGCGCGTGGCGCGCACCATCGCTGATCTGGCCGCGGAACCCGATGTGCGGCGGGTTCATATCGCCGAGGCTGTGAGCTATCGTCTTAACGGTGCGAAAGAGATTTGATCCATTGCGCCAGATCTCGCAGCGTGTTGCGCGCTTCTGGCAATAAGTTGTGAAAGAGCGGCCACACATGCGGTAAGTCTTGTTCAATATGCTCGGTGACGTCAACGCCCTGAGCGCGCAAGTGTTTGGTCATCCGACGTGTATCATCCAACAGGATCTCTGTGTCTCCGACACACATCCAGACCGGCGCGGCCCCTTGAAACTCTGCAAAAAGTGGCGAGGCTCCTGGGGTCTTGGGATCAGTACCGTTCAAATAAAAATCGGCGCTTTCCTGCGCGCGTTCTGCGGGCAAAATGACATCTGCCTTCGCTTGAGAAACAAAACTTTCACCGGAATAGGTCATGTCCGTCAAAGGCGAAAATGCGAATGTCCCTAGTGGATTGGAAAGACCCAGCTTGCAGATCTCAGCTTGCAGCGCCAGGACAAGCCCACCACCCGCGCTATCACCCCCAAGAATGATGCCTCCGGGCCGGGCCATGACGGAACGATAGACGGACAAGGCATCTTCCAAGGCGGCAGGATACGGATGCTCCGGCGCAAGCCGGTAGGATGGTAAGCATGCGGGCAATCCTGTGTCGGCAGACAAGCGCGCGAGCATGGCGCGATGCGTGTTCGGAGAACCAAACACATAGGCCCCACCGTGGAAGTAAAGAAGCAAGGGAGCACCCTCTTTCGAAACGCCTCGTGCACAAGCCCATTGGGCGTCTCGACCACCGACTGTGTCCTTTGAAAATCGCGTACCGAACGGTGCGTGGAAATAGAACCGCGCTTTGGTCTCAAAAGATCTCCTGACTTCAAGCGGATCTTCCACTCGGGACAGATACCTCTTCTCAGTCCAACGCAACCAAGCGTTCAGGATCGGGCGCGAAAGGCTCACTTACGTTTGGCCTCAATGGCCTGCCAGATTTTTTCGGCAGTGTTGGTGCCATCAAACCGCTCCAATTCCTGGATACCGGTGGGTGACGTCACGTTGATCTCTGTCAGGTATGTGCCAATGACGTCGATGCCGACGAAAACCTGGCCTTTTTCTTTCAGTAGCGGACCAATCGTGGCGCAGATTTCGAGATCACGGTCAGTCAACTCCACTTTCTCTGGCCGACCGCCCACATGCATGTTCGACCGCGTCTCACCTTGCGCAGGAAGTCGGTTGATCGCGCCAACTGGTACACCATCCACAAGGATAACACGCTTGTCACCCTGCCGGATTTCATGCAGGTACTTCTGCACAATGAGCGGTTCGCGGCTAAAGCCGATGAACATCTCATGAAGGCTGCTTAGGTTCATGTCTCCTTCGGGCAGGAAAAAGACACCGGCACCCCCATTGCCGTAAAGCGGCTTTAAAATGACGTCGCCATGCTGCGCTTTGAACTCACGGATCGTGTCGAGATCACGCGCAATGGCCGTGGGAGGCATAAGGTGAGGAAAATCAAGTATCAGAAGCTTTTCAGGGTAGTTACGCACCCAGAAAGGATCATTCACCACCAAAGTATGAGGTGTCAGGCGTTCAAGCAAATGCGTTGTGGTGATGTAAAACATATCAAATGGCGGATCCTGACGCAGCCAAACCACGTCGAAATCGGACAAGTCTACAACTTGTTCATCGCCCAGACGGTAGTGATCACCTTCCACCTGCTGTACTTCAAGCGGCCAGCCGCGTGCGGTGACGCGCTCCTGATTGTAGGCGAGCCTGTCAGGGGTGTAGTAAAACAGCTCATGACCACGTGCCTGCGCCTCTAGTGCGATGCGAAATGTGCTGTCCGCATTGATATCAATCGGACCAATTGGATCCATTTGGAACGCGACTTTCATGCGGCTCTCTCCGGTCTTTTGTCGCCACATACATGGAGTATGCGTGATCGGGGTGCAAATCAGAAATGACCGAAAGCGTTTTGCAGAATTTCAACCTCGCCGCGTGCATTGACCAACGCCAGATCGAAGCGCACATCGCTTAGCTGCCCTTTTGGCGTATGTGCGAGATACTCAGATGCTGCGGCGTGTATGCGTCGCATCTGCGTTTCAAGAAGCCTGTGACGTGCAGCCTCATG
The DNA here is from genome assembly GCA_038532975.1 of Pseudomonadota bacterium. Taxonomy (GTDB): domain Bacteria; phylum Pseudomonadota; class Alphaproteobacteria; order Rhodobacterales; family Rhodobacteraceae; genus Roseovarius. Next base: position 68 of record JBCAZO010000396.1, on the reverse strand, counting down.
CGTGACAGTGGCTTTGTCTTCACAAAAAACATACACATCTTCGTCGAGACAGATCAGGTCAATTTCAC
>JBCAZO010000395.1:0-3091 GCA_038532975.1 Pseudomonadota bacterium | reverse complement strand
GGTGTGCGAATTTCGCACACCGTACTTCTGCGCCGGCTGTCCGCACAACTCATCGACCAAGGTGCCTGACGGCTCACATGCCTTTGCCGGTATTGGCTGCCATTACATGGTTCAATGGATGGACCGTGAAACAATCGGTTACACCCATATGGGAGGCGAGGGGGCGAACTGGATCGGTGAGGCGCCCTTTTCCAACACGCCCCACGTGTTCCAGAACATTGGCGACGGCACTTACAACCATTCGGGTGTGCAGGCGATCCGAGCCGCTTTGGCGGCAGGCACCAACATCACTTACAAGATCCTCTACAACGACGCTGTCGCAATGACGGGCGGGCAGGGCAATGAGGGTGGCCTCGACCCTTACCGGATCGTCAACGAGCTGCGGGCCATGGGCGTCGAGACCGTCGAGGTCGTCTATGATGAAAAGGAAGATGTCGATATCAGCCGCTTCCCCAAAGGCGTCGGGGTGCACGAACGGCTGGAGCTTCAGAACGTGCAGCAACGCCTGCGCGAGGTCGAGGGCGTATCGGCCATTGTTTATGTCCAGACCTGCGCCGCCGAAAAGCGCCGCCGCCGCAAGCGGGGCACGTTTCCAGACATCGACAAGCGCGTCTTCATCAATACCGATGTCTGCGAGGGTTGCGGCGATTGCGGGGTGCAGTCGAATTGCGTTTCCATCGTACCTGCCGAGACAGAACTGGGCCGCAAGCGGGCCATCGACCAGTCGAGCTGCAACAAGGACTTTTCTTGCCTCAAGGGCTTTTGCCCGTCTTTCGTGACGCTGGAGGGCGCAGAGGTGAAAAAGCAGGCCACGACCGAGCTTGATCTGCCCTATATGAAAGCGCCCCAGCTGCCCGCGATTGATGGCACATGGAATGTTGTCATCACCGGTGTCGGCGGCACGGGCGTTGTCACCATCGGCGCTGTTCTGGCGCAGGCCGCGCATATCGATGGCAAGGGTGCGGGGATGATGGAGATGGCGGGCCTCGCCCAGAAGGGCGGCGCGGTGCACATCCATTGCCGGCTGGCCGAAAACCCGGAAGACATAAGCGCCATCCGTGTCGCGACCGGTGAGGCGGATGCGCTGATCGGCGGCGATCTGGTGGTTAGTGCCGGGTCGAAAACGCTGGGCCTGACCAGCGCGGGCCGCACCGGCGCGGTGGTCAATTCCCATGAGATCATCACCGGCGATTTCACCCGCGACACCGAATTTGCCCTGCCGTCGGATCGGCTGAGCCTCGCGCTTGAGGCACGGATGAAGGACCGGATTGACCTGTTTGACGCGTCCGATCTGGCGAAAGCGACGCTGGGCGACTCGATCTTTTCCAATATGATGATTTTTGGTGCGGCGTGGCAGCGGGGCCTGATCCCGCTGAGCCAGCAGGCCATCAAAGAAGCCATCGAACTGAATGGCGCGGCGGTTGCGCGCAACCTGCGTGCCTTCGAGATTGGCCGGTGGGCAGTGCTGTATCCAGAGGAGGTCAGGACTGTCCTTGCCCCGAACGTGGTTCAACTGCCCAAGTCCCTGGACGACCGCATCGCGTTTCGCGCCGATCATCTTGTTGCCTATCAGGGCAAGCGTCTGGCCAAGCGGTATCGCAAACTGGTCGATAGCATTGACGACACGGGCCTGAAAGAAGCGGTGGCCAAAGGGTATCACAAGCTCTTGTCCTACAAGGACGAATACGAGGTGGCGCGCCTGCATTTGGCCACGCGCGACAAGGCCGCCGAGGCCTTCGACGGTGATTTCAAGGTCACCTATCATCTTGCTCCGCCGCTTCTGTCGCGGATGGGCCCCGAGGGCCGGCCCTTGAAACGCCAATTCGGCCCGTGGATCGAACGGGGCTTCCGGATGTTGGCGCGGATGAAGCGCCTGCGGGGCACACCGCTGGATGTCTTTGGCTATTCAGCCGAGCGCAAGATGGAGCGTGCGCTGATCCGGCAATACGAAAAGGACATGAAAGAGGTTCTGCAGACCGTTACGCCCGAAACCCGCGATGCCGTTTTGGCTCTGGCCGAATTGCCGTTGCAGATCCGCGGCTTTGGTCCGGTCAAAGCGGCCAATGAAGCGAAAGCCGCGAAACGGCGAGAAGAGCTGCGCGCCGCCATTCGGTCAGGCGGGGCGCCGTTGTCGAAGGCGGCTGAGTAGCGCCCTTCGACGCCGCCCGACTGGCTGTTCTTGCGGGCCGAAGCGGAACGTCGGTCAGCTTTTGCCGGATTGGGGGGCTGTATCCTACCAACGGTGTATGTCCGGCGATCCTGGCCCAAACACAGAGCATTTGTGGTTCGAAGTTCCGCTTTGCGGAGATAGTGTTGAAAAAGTCCGTTGATCGGATGGCCTGTCGCTGATTCACTCGATTTGAGAGTGGACGTGCGGCGATGATGGGACCAAGGCAGGTGGCGCAGGGTGCGCTGTTTTATGAGTTCTCGATTGAGGAGTTTGTGCCTTCAGATCACCCTCTGCGTGGCATTGATCGGTTCCTTGATTTGTCGGAAGTCCGTCCTTTTCTGGCGCCGTCTTACAGCCCACATGGCCGCCCTTCGGGTGATCCTGAACTGATGATCCGGATGCTGTTGTTAGGCTACTGCCAGCGCATTCGCTCTGAACGACGGCTCTGTGAGGAGGTCCATGACAATCTGGCCTGTCGGTGGTTTTGCAAGCTTGATCTCACTGATCCTGTGCCAGACCATTCTACCTTTTCGAAGAACCGGCATGCATTGCCCGGCAGGCGATTGCGCAGCAATCTGCCGAGAGGAGGCGCTTTCGGGAAAGCGGCCTGTTCCGCCGCCTCTTTGAAACCGTTCTGAGGCGCTGCATTGCTGAAGGCCTAGTCGGTGGCGAGAGCTTTGGCGTTGACGCCAGCCTGATCCCAGCGAATGCGAACCAGACACGCGGGATTGAAAGCAAGGAAGGTCTGCCACCGGACCTGACCACCCGAGTGGTTGAGGAATATCTCGAAATGCTGGATGACGCCGCATTCGGCGCGTCCACCGAAGTCGTCCCCAAATACATCTCGCCAGTCGACCCTGCGGCGCGCTGGACAGGCGCCGATGGAGGTGCCGCATTCTTCGCGTACTCCACCAACTATAT
>JBCAZO010000394.1:1040-3091 GCA_038532975.1 Pseudomonadota bacterium | reverse complement strand
AAATGCTACGCGAGATTGTCAGCCCCAGACCGGTACCGCCATGCTCTCGCGTAGCATTTGTGAAGCTATGCAAGGCACGCTAACGGTTCAGAGCGAGCCGGGCAAAGGGTCACGTTTCGAGATTTGTCTGCCCCTTGAGCGTGGAACGCTCAGGCCCACCGAGCCCAAACCGGGTACACCAAAGGATGAAGCAAAGGCAGACTTTTCGCAGCTCGAGATACTTGTTGTCGACGACAACAAGACGAACCGCCTGATCCTTAGGAAGTTCCTGAAACCGTTCAATCCAAAGCTTGCGGAGGCGGATAGCGGGCTTGCCGCGGTCAATGCTGTCAAAGAGAAGACTTTTGACGTAATTCTGATGGATGTGCAGATGCCCGAGATGGATGGGGTAGAGGCGACGCGGGCGATCCATGCGTTCTATGACGACAAGTCCGAAGACTGCCCGATTATCATCGGCGTCACGGCAAATGCCCTGCCACATCAGGTCGAAAGCTACCGCGAGGCCGGAATGGTCGATGTGTTGCGGAAACCGGTTTCAAAAGGTGGTCTGGTCAGCACATTGACCGCATTGGCGCCGGATAAACCGTCGCCGGGCCGGACCGAGGCCGCCTGACACCACCAATTACCAGGCGATTCGAGGTTTGGGGTTGGCATCCCGAACGCTTCGTTCTATGCGGGTGGCCCGAGGGCTCCCGTGCGATTCGCGGTGGCCCTCTATTTCGTCCGAGACGGTGGGTGACCGGAAATGCATCTGGCCATAATTCCTGCCTGAGACGGGAAGAGACATTCCTGCCTGGCTCCCGCGTGTTCCAGGCGTTAGGTGCCGCGACCCGTAAGGACTTGATTGTCAGGCCACCCGGCCTGGCGAATACGAGCCGGAGGGGCAGCACCCCTCCAAAAATGGAGTGAAACTGTGGATAGAGCCCAGAAAGAGAAAGTGGTCGAAGAACTCGGCCAGATCTTCGAAAGCTCTGGCGTCGTCGTGGTTGCCCACTACGCCGGTCTGACAGTTGCCGAAATGCAGGATCTGCGCGCCAAGGCGCGTGAAGCGGATGCTGCGGTTCGGGTCGCTAAGAACAGGCTCGCCAAAATCGCCCTTGACGGTAAACCTTGCGAATCGATCGCGGATTACCTGACGGGCATGACCGTTCTCACCTTCTCCGAAGATCCCGTGGCTGCGGCCAAGGTCGCGGAGGGTTTCGCCAAGGACAACGACAAGTTTGTCATTCTTGGCGGTGCCATGGGCGAGAACGCTCTGGACCGGGCTGGGGTTACAGCCGTGTCGAAAATGCCGTCGCGCGATGAGCTTATCGCTTCGATCGTCGGCTGTATCGGCGCGCCTGCTTCCAACATCGCCGGGGCCATTGGCGCACCTGCATCGAACATCGCCTCAATCCTCTCAACGATCGAGGAAAAGGCGGCTTAGCGCATTGTCGGAACGGCGCGTGGTTTACCGTTGCGCGTTGGAACACACACCAGGAAACGGAAAGAGCTGAAATATGGCTGATCTGAAAAAACTCGCCGAAGAGATCGTTGGACTGACCCTTCTCGAGGCACAAGAACTGAAGACAATCCTCAAAGACGAATACGGTATCGAGCCTGCTGCTGGCGGCGCTGTCATGATGGCAGGCCCTGCAGGCGGTGACGCCGGTGCGGCAGCTGCCGAGGAGAAATCGGAATTCGACGTCGTTCTCAAGAACGCCGGTGCGTCGAAAATCAACGTCATCAAAGAAGTGCGCGGCATCACCGGCCTTGGTTTGAAAGAAGCCAAAGATCTGGTCGAGGCGGGCGGCAAGATCAAAGAAGGCGTTGCCAAGGAAGAAGCCGAAGAGATCAAAGGCAAGCTGGAAGCAGCGGGCGCCGAGGTCGAGCTGGCCTAAGCCCTCTTGGAGCGCGCCCCGTCGCGCCCTATCTAACGTGGCTGGGCCCGGAAAACCGGGTCCAGCCGAACCTGTCTTGGAAAGGGCTTTTGTCAAAGCCTTTCCCAAGATGCGGTTTACAGGTCGGGAGTTTGCCGGTGGGACGGCAAACATGAATTGGCCTGAACCCTT
>JBCAZO010000394.1:0-1031 GCA_038532975.1 Pseudomonadota bacterium | reverse complement strand
CAAAGCCTTTCCCAAGATGCGGTTTACAGGTCGGGAGTTTGCCGGTGGGACGGCAAACATGAATTGGCCTGAACCCTTCCTCTCGACGGGGCAGCGCACGGGGGCCCGACTGTGCGGCTGTCTGGTGAGAAACTGAAAGGTGACATCTGAGATGGCGCAATCCTTCCTTGGTCAGAAACGTCTTCGGAAATACTACGGCAAGATCCGCGAAGTGCTGGAAATGCCGAACCTCATCGAGGTGCAGAAGTCTTCGTACGATTTGTTCCTGAGTTCAGGGGAAGCGGAAATTCCCACGGATGGCGAAGGCATCCACGGCGTTTTCCAGTCAGTCTTCCCAATCAAGGATTTCAACGAAACCAGCGTGCTCGAATACGTCAAGTACGAGCTGGAAAAGCCCAAATACGACGTCGAGGAATGCCAGCAGCGCGACATGACCTATAGCGCGCCGCTCAAGGTCACTCTGCGTCTGATCGTTTTCGATGTCGACGAAGATACCGGCGCAAAATCGGTCAAGGACATCAAGGAACAGGACGTGTTCATGGGCGATATGCCCCTAATGACACCGAATGGTACGTTTATCGTGAACGGGACCGAGCGGGTTATCGTCAGCCAGATGCACCGCAGCCCAGGCGTGTTCTTTGACCACGACAAGGGTAAGACCCACTCCTCGGGCAAGCTGCTTTTTGCTTGCCGCATCATTCCCTATCGCGGCTCGTGGCTGGACTTTGAGTTTGACGCCAAAGACATCGTTTACGCCCGCATCGACCGCCGCCGTAAATTGCCGGTGACGACGTTGCTCTACGCGCTGGGTCACAATGACGAGGAAATCCTCGAGATCTTCTACAACAAGATCCCGATTAAGGATTCCAAGCACGGCTGGAAAATGCCGTTCGACGCCAAGAAAATGCGCGGCATGACACCGATCGCCGACCTGCGCGATGCCAAGAGTGGCGAAGTGTTGATTCCGGCCGGCGAAAAGATCATGGCGCGTAAGGCGCGCGAACTTGCAAACGACGGCTTGAAGGAAATTC
>JBCAZO010000393.1:0-3097 GCA_038532975.1 Pseudomonadota bacterium | reverse complement strand
TGCAATTGCGTGCTATGGCCCTGCCACCGATGGTAGGTGACGATGTGCAACTTGGGGAAACACTGCGGTTTACGATTGACTGGTTTTATACCGGCCCTGACGAAGATGTGTCCCTACTCTTGGGTGCGGTCAACGAAATGGCGGCGAACCTGGAAGCGAGTTTGGCCTTCTATCGCAAAGCGTTTGAGTAAACGCGCCAAATGTCGCGCTTTTCCTTTTGGAGCGTCGCGTTAAACTCAGCCCATGCCGTATGAATGGACCTCATCCGAGACTGATCGTGGCGCCGTGGAATACCTGCGCCTCTGGCCGCATCGGTCACTGCCCCGTTGGGGCTTTGCCGTCTTTATCCTGATCACCTGCGGGATGTTCACCATGCCGCTTTTCCCGCTTTTGGGCACCGCCACGCTCTGGGGGCTTTTGCCCTTTCTGGTGCTGGCGGTCTGGGGTGTTTGGTATGCGCTTCAGCGGTCTTATCGCGATGGCGCGATGGGAGAAGAGCTGACCATAGGACGCGAGGACGTGCACCTGCGGCGCACCAACGCGCGCGGGCCAGCGCAGGAATGGGAAAGCCAGAGCTATTGGACCAAGGTGCATATGCACCCCACGGGTGGGCCGGTGCCGCATTACGTGACGCTCAAAGGCAAAGGCCGCGAGGTCGAGATCGGGGCGTTTTTGTCTGAGGATGAGCGCAAGGCGCTTTATGGTGAGATCGCCGAGGCGTTGAAGCGGGTGATGGAGCCGGATCCGGTGGTGGGGCCGCTTTAGGGTGGCGGATGGCGGGTTAGAGCCCGAAGCGGACTTGTAAGACAGCAATCGCCTTTGCGATGTCTTCGCCGCTATTGCATTGGAAGACGACCAACACCACTCAATATGGCAAATTGAACTTCAGGCGTCCGGTTGTGAAGGTACAAAAAATCTATAAACCCAAGCCCTGTTAATCCAGTGTCACTTAGTGACGGCAACCGTGGGTCATGTGCACTGACTCTTTCGTAAACGCCATTGTACTCCAAGTACCATGGCAAGTGCCCGCCACCGGGCTTTTGACCACCTCCACCACGCATAAGTGGGCAGTACGCCTCAAAATCATCCAATCGCTTGATCAGAGACACCACCCCGCGTCGCATTGCCTGATCCAGAGGAACAAAGGCATACATGAACGGCTCGTCTTGAACTGGATTCAAGGTTTCGATGCAAACGTCTTTTTCAAACCACTTCAATAGGTACCCGAGTTCGTCAGTGTGCCAGATGCACAAAGCGACGACCTCACAATGATCAAGCCTGATCTTGAGCAGTTTCCCTATGTGACGTTTCTGCTTGCTTGGCCTCATGCGAAACCGTGTCGGAAAACAAATTGCAATCCTGATGGTGAAACTCAGGCATTTTGGCGGTCATTCACCCGCGCAGTTTTCAACCAGTTTTTGAACCGCAACATGGTTTTACAGATGACACCACCAATCGTCGAACGGCAACTTTGTCCCGAAAACAGGCAATCCCAAAGGCGGATCAATCTTTCACAGCAGCGTTGTCCTCACGCCCCCGCGCAGAGCTTGTCCTTCACTTTCGGACCTACGGCGCCGAAATCCATCTGGCCGGTATACTGGTCCTTGAGGTGTCCCATGACCTTGCCCATGTCCCGGATTGACTCCGCGCCGGTGGCGGCAATGGCGTCTTCAATCGCCTGGCTGACTTCAGTGTCGTCAAGCTGACGCGGCAGGAATTCTTCGATCACACTGATCTCTGCGCGCTCTGTTTCGGCCAGATCTAGCCGTCCGCCTTCTTCATAGGCGCGCGCGCTTTCCATACGTTGCTTGGTCATTTTGCCAAGGATGGCGAGGATTTCCGCGTCGCCGACACCTTCGCCGGTGTCGCTATCGCGTCCGCGCTGCGCGATGTCCTGATCTTTGATCGCGGCGTTGATCAGCCGCAGCGTGCCCAGGCGCGTGGCATCTTTGTCTTTCATCGCTTGTTTGAGCGCGTCGCTCACCTGTTTCCGCAAACTCATTGTTCATGCAGCTCCGTGCCATATCACAAGACATGATGCTTAGCTCAAAGAACAGGTGGGCGCAACCGTTAGGAGATTGCGCAAATCCCTTGTTTTGCAGGGTTCAGGATGTGATGTGACGCGACGTTTCCGTTGTACCGGAACGGCCTTGACCGCACCTGTCGTGAACCTTAGGTTCGCGCCAATTTGCGCATTTGGAGATTCTGCTCATGGCCTCTGCCGCTGATGCCTACCCGACCGCATGTCTGGCGCTTGCAGACGGATCGTTGTTCTACGGAAAAGGGTTTGGTGCGGCAAAGCAGGTCTCGGCGGAACTGTGCTTTAACACCGCTATGACCGGATATCAGGAAATTATGACAGACCCCAGCTATGCCGGGCAAATCGTGACCTTCACCTTTCCGCATATTGGCAATGTCGGTGTGAACCCCGATGATGATGAAACCGCTGATCCGGTCGCAGAGGGCATGGTGGTCAAGTGGGATCCGACAGAGCCCAGCAACTGGCGTGCCACCGAGCGTTTGGGCGACTGGCTGGCGCGGCGGGGCAGAGTGGCGATTGGTGGCGTTGATACGCGGCGTCTGACCCGGGCGATCCGTCAGCAAGGCGCGCCGCATGTGGCGCTGGCCCATGATCCGGAAGGTAAGTTTGATACCGTGGCTTTGGTGAAAAAAGCGCAAGCTTTTGCCGGGCTGGAGGGCATGGATTTGGCCAGGACGGTCACCTGTGCGCAGTCCTATCGCTGGGACGAAATGCGCTGGGCCTGGCCCGAAGGATATACCCGCCAGACCGAAGCCAAGCACAAGGTTGTTGCGGTGGATTACGGGGCCAAACGCAATATCCTGCGCTGTCTGGCCTCAGCAGGCTGTGAGGTCACGGTTCTTCCAGCCACGGCCACAGCCGAAGATGTGCTCAGCCACAATCCCGATGGCGTGTTTCTTTCAAACGGCCCCGGTGATCCAGCGGCCACTGGGCAATATGCCGTGCCGATGATCCAGGGTGTTCTGGACAAGGACATTCCAGTCTTTGGTATTTGCCTGGGCCATCAGATGCTGGCTTTGGCGCTTGGGGCCAAGACCATCAAGATGAACTGGTTCA
>JBCAZO010000392.1:0-3109 GCA_038532975.1 Pseudomonadota bacterium | reverse complement strand
GCGCAGCTGCGGCCAGTTGGCAGTGGGGAATTCCTGCTGCATCTCGAATTGCTTGAGCTCGTCGCGCGACAGCACCACCAGCCGTTCAACCTCTGGCCAGCGGGTCAGTACGGTGCGGATGAACGCCTTGCCAAACGAGCCTGTTCCGCCGGTTACCAGCAGAGATCTTCCATTCAATGTCACGCGCGCTGCCCCTTGGGTTGGTTTCTGAGGATCGGGTGTATCATTCCCGTAGTGCTTCGAAAAACGCCCAATCCACAGGATGTTTTTCGAAACGGATGAGACCTGACCCGCTTTTTGACCTCTCCTACCCGGTTTTGCTGTCGGCTTGAAGAGATGCGATGCCGTGGCGATTGTATCGGAAAATGAGAGCTGTCAGGTGCGCCAGTATCCGATAACCGTTTCGCTAATTTGCGACGCGCGACGCGATTAAACCAATCAGGTCGGAAACCGCTTTAACCCGAAGCACGCATCAGCCACTTTGCCGGGCGTTTGTAGTATCTGTAATTTGCCAGACTATCCAGATAGCGGTAATCAAGAAGAATGGCCTCTCGTGTTCCCGGCGCACTAAATCGTCCACGGCGATGTAAACACATGGTATTGAATATGACCAATGAGTTGGCTTTTGCTTCAAGTGGAATCGGATTTGCTTTTATCAGTTTCTGAAGCTTTTCGCTGATCGGCTGAACCTTTGCTTCTGGCTTGCCTTCTCGTGCTTTTGCTTGCACGAGGCTATCGACGTACTCCATATAGAGCCGCTTCAAACCAAATGAATGCGTAGCTGGTGCTATCTCAAATGCAGCATTTGTTCTGTCGCAGTCTTCGACGAAAAAGAAGCCCCTCATATTATTCATTGGTACATCATAGTGAAGTTCATCGGTACGAGCCACTTCGCGCGTACCCATTTCTTCTGGCTCAATCCAATAATGATGAAGTCGAATTAGAGGTTTAATATTCTGTCGGTGAGCAGAGCAGTTTTCTATGATTTCATTAATTCGGTTATTCTGAACGAACAGGTCTTCAATAATCGGATCCACTTCCCCGTTTCTGGGGTTCGACACGGTCGGTGCAGCCAGTTTTGGGCCGGCCTGATCTGGCTTTGGCGCCTGCGCGATCTGTTCGTAGTAGTAGGACTTAAGGCGATCAAAGTCGGAAGGATCAAAAAAGTTCTCGATTACGATATAGCCGTTTTTCTCGACAATTCTGGTCGCATCCGACTTGGGAAACCGGCTTCGGATCAACAGTTTTCGAATACGGAATTGAACTTCAAACCATAACACCCGGGCAACTTGTAATCCGAGCAGGTTGGCAACATAGCGAAAGTGTCCGCGTGGAGGTGTCTTCCATAGAGCCGCTGCGTTTGCCATTCGATGATCTTCCTGAGACTTGCACGGTTGGCTGTCAAAGTGGTGTCCGGCCTGATTAAAACAATCGGGTCGCGCGCCGCAACCGGGCGAAGGGTTTGCGGGTCTTGAAATCCGCGCAGACTGTTTCGGTCCGATTGGATTGCGCTCCGGTGCAAGGTATTGAGTGATCCGGCGCGTTGTTGCAAGGGGGTGAGCAGGGGATGATCAGGCTGCTCTGACGGATCCGGTCAACGCCGCCATGACCGGTATCGAAGCGAACATCCGGTCGAAACCGGGTCAGTGGAAGCGTGCGGATGGACCGCGGGAGTTTTCAGTTTTCTCGGATATACAATTACGATACCCGCAGCAGCCGCTGCGCAAACCGCTTTGAAAGAACCGTCTGGAGCTTGCCGTGGGTGAAGTCTTTAACACACTGTACTCGGTCGGCCGCCTGCCAGAGCTTCCGGAGCTGGCAAAACGTCTTGAAGCGGAAATCGGCTGGAAGCCGGTCTACTGGATCACACAGCCCGAACTCGAAACCGCAGTCAAAGCATTGTTTCCTGACGCATATTGCCATGATTTCACAGACGCGAACCGGGCAACAGGCGATCCCCTCGATCGTTCGGAACTGCCCGTAATTGGACATCATGCCCCCTCCGCATTGGATTGGACTCAGCTGCTGCAAGCCCTTTCGCGCCATGTTCTGGGCCGGGTACTCAGCACAGATCAGCAGATCGCTATCCTCAACGAACGCCTTGATTACTGCTTGCGGGTCGTCTCGGCCTTGAAGATCAGGCGGTTTGTCATTGCTTCGACCCCTCACGCCCTGATCGACATGTGCTTCTATGTGGCGGTGCGTATGTTGGGAGGCGAAGCCAGGATGCAGCATCTGACCGGCTTTCGGGGACTTCAGGTTGTTCTGGACAATGCCAGTGCGGCCCCACTGGGCATCGGCACTCCGGATCGGTCGGCCGCGCCGGAGTTATCGCCTGATGGGTCGCAGGCTCTGGCCAGGATGCAGGACTTTGATGCAGACCAGACGCCTTGGTATGTCCGCAAGCAGGACGAAAAAACGCAGGCGCAAACGCGGTTGTATGAGGCCGCGGACACCTTGCTGAAGGCGGGCCAGATTGAACCTGGCACCGTCTCTTTCACAACCCCGCCACTGCTAACGGAAACCCAAACAGCGGTTCAGCAGAAAGCGCGCCAGGGAATGTTCAGACGCCGGTCAGCACCGAAGACCGAACAGGTCACAGTGCAACGGGATGTGTTCAAGCGCACATTTCAGCCAAAGCATGACATGGCCATGCGACGTGCGTTCATACATAAGCCCGAGGGCTTTGCGGCCCCTGCCATCACATGGCGGGAATATTATACCTATCGCGACTGGGCGCTGATCCAGAAAAGAGCATTGCAGCACAAATACGAGACGCTGACCGAAGATTTCGACATCGATGCAGCCACCGCAGCCCCCTTTGTGGTCTTTGCCCTGCACTATCAGCCGGAGCGGACCACGATGCCGGAAGGCGGTTGGTTTTCCGATCAGCTGCTGGCGGTCCGGATGATCTCGGAAGCCCTGCCAGAGGGATGGAGACTTCTTGTCAAAGAACACCCAAGCCAGTTCTTGTGGCAAACCGAAGGAGAACTGGCACGCGACACCGGTTATTATGACCGGCTGGCGGCTTTGCCCGGTGTGACGCTCGTCCCCCTGGAACTGAACGCGGCGGCGTTACTGACCGATGCCCGCGCGGGCATCGGTCAGT
>JBCAZO010000391.1:0-3111 GCA_038532975.1 Pseudomonadota bacterium | reverse complement strand
CGCTTGGCAGCATCAGGCAGATCTTTCTGGTCTTTGCTCATGGCAAATCAGCCTTTGTCTCTGGCGATAATGTCTTTCGCTTGATATACGCCGCCTTCGTCAAAAGGCCAATCTATACGTATGAAATCTCATAAACCCATTTCTGTGCGTGGCGCTGCTGTTGCCCTACTAGACCAGGTGATGGGTCAGGGTCGTTTACTGTCAGAAACGTCCGGCGTGCTGCGTGACATGACCGGGGCGCAAAGGGCCGAAGCACTACGGCTTGCCACGGATACACTGCGAGGTCTGGATCGAGCAGATCGATTGCTATCTCGCGTGTTGCGCAAAAAGCCACCGCTTCATGTCCACAATGCCTTGCGCCTTGGCACGGTCGAGCTGTGTCTTGGCGGTGATGCACATGGCGTGGTCAGTGATCTGGTTGGGTACATTTCCGGGACCAAAAGGTATCGTCATCTCAAAGGCCTCGTGAACGCCGTGCTGCGTCAAATGGCCGAGGGCGCGGGGCGTCCCTGGAATGACTTGCGTATTCCTCGTTTGCCAAAATGGTTGCGTGATCCCTTGGTCGAGGCATGGGGCAATGGCTCTGTATCAGCGATGGAGGCCGCACATTTTAGCGGTGCTCCTTTGGACGTGACGGCTAAGTCTGATCCTGCCGGTTTGGCAAAGAGGCTCGGCGGCACGCTTCTGCCCACAGGGTCCATTCGTCTTTCTAGCTATGGTCAGGTGTCTGCGCTTGAAGGGTTTGAGGCTGGTGACTGGTGGATTCAGGACGCGGCAGCTGCCATTCCTGTGCAAGCGCTCAAGCCCGGCCCGGGTATGCGCGCGCTTGACATGTGTGCCGCACCAGGTGGCAAAACTTTGCAACTGGCGGCAGCCGGGGCCGAGGTCACGGCAATTGATGCATCCGAACGTCGGATGGATCGCCTGCGCGAAAACCTTGCGCGCACCAAACTGTCAGCTGAGCTTATCGTGGGTGATGTTTTGGAATTTGAGACGAATGGCTATGACATCATCCTGCTCGACGCGCCCTGTTCTGCAACAGGTACCATTCGGCGACATCCCGATCTTCCCTATGCCAAGGATGGATCAGAGTTTGGCGATCTCTTTACTTTGCAGGCCAAAATGCTGAACCATGCCGTGTCCCTGCTCGCTCCTGGTGGTCGGCTCATGTATTGTACCTGCTCGCTTCTGCCTGATGAGGGCGAGGTTCAAATTGAAGAGCTTCTGCAGCGGCGAAATGATCTGAAAACAGACCCGACCATATTTGAAATGCCCGGCATAGACCCCGAATGGCTGACACAGGAAGGCGGGTTGCGGCTGCGACCTGATTATTGGCCTGATTTGGGTGGGATGGACGGATTTTACATAGCCTGTGTGACATCAGGCACATAAACGAAAGCGCCGTGACTCACTTCAATCCTGAGGGTATAGTTGTCAGACAACGCCACAAAGAGCGTGCTGAGGCCGGGAACACATGTCGCGATCCGAGAACTTGTCCCATCGATTGACTCATTTGCGCAACCGTTTTGCGGCGCGTCGTGCTGCAATGACGCGCGCCGCTACGGCATTCGTTTCGCAACCCGAACCACGCACGATTGGCAGCTTTGCCAAGGGGCGTCAGCTTACAGCAGGCAACTACCTCTTTGCTGGGCATCTGGTGCAGAAACCGGGCGCAAGTCTCTGGGAGATCACGCCGCCAGACCAAGGGTTTACCAATGAGCTTCATGGCTTTACCTGGCTCGATGACCTGGCAGCGGCCGGAGATAGTGCCGCACGCACTGCGGCGCAAACCTGGCTGTGGCAGTGGATTGACGCTTTTGGTCAGGGCACAGGGCCAGGATGGACACCTGATCTTACCGGGCGGCGGCTAATCCGTTGGATCAATCATGCGATCTTTTTGCTCACCGGACAGCACAAAGAGCAATCAGACGCCTTTTACCTTTCTTTGGCGCAACAAACCAAGTTTCTGGCACGCCGTTGGAAAGCGACCGCACCCGGATTACCTCGATTTGAGGCACTAACTGGGCTGATCTATACCGGCCTGTCCCTGGAAGGTATGGAAGAGCATATCGAGCCTGCCGCGAAAGCTCTGGACCGAGAATGCCTGGATCAAATCGACGATCAGGGTGGTTTGCCCACACGCAATCCAGAAGAACTTTTGGAGGTGTTTACACTTCTGACCTGGGCAGCCGTGGCGCTTAGCGAGTCTGGGCGCAGCCCGTCAGAGGCGCATTGGTCTGCAATTGAACGAATTGGCCCCACGCTGCGCACGCTTCGGCATTCCGACGGCGGGCTGGCCCGGTTCCATGGTGGGGGTCGTGGTCTGGATGGGCGGCTAGACAGTGCGTTGGCCACAAGCGGCGTGCGCGGGCGTAAGGCCGATGGATTGGCAATGGGCTTTGCCCGCCTGAGCGCTGGAAGAACGTCGATCATTGTCGATGCGGCCTGTCCGCCGTCTGGTCCGGCCTCGGGCAATGCGCATGCGTCTACGCTTGCGTTTGAACTGACCTCTGGACGCAGGCCGCTCATCGTGAATTGCGGGTCGGGGTCCAGTTTTGACAAGAACTGGCGCCGCGCTGGACGGGCTACGCCATCGCATTCAACATTGGTTCTGAGTGGGCAATCCAGCAGCCGCCTTGGCGCATCACCGCCAAAGCAGGACTGGCTGATGGACGTTCCGACCAATGTGCCAATCGGAATCAGCCAGGCTCCGGATGGGTTCCGGTTTGAAGGTGGTCATGATGGGTATCTTGAGAACTTCGGCCTAACGCACATTCGCAAACTAGAGGTTACGTTTGATGGTTCTGGCATGGTCGGCGAAGACAGCCTTATGGCGCTTGATGAAACGGCACAAAAGCAATTTGACCGCGTCATGGACCAAACCCAGCTGCAAGGCATCCCTTTTGAAATCCGGTTTCACGTACACCCAGATGTGGATGTCTCACTTGATATGGGCGGTGCTGCGGTATCATTGGCCCTTAAAAGTGGTGAGATCTGGATTTTCCGTGGTGAGGGACTGGCGCAAATTCAGGTAGAACCCAGCGTTTATCTGGAAAAAAACCGCCTCAAGCCGCGTGCGACCAAACAGATCGTTCTATCTGGGCGCGCAAT
>JBCAZO010000390.1:0-3113 GCA_038532975.1 Pseudomonadota bacterium | reverse complement strand
CTCGTCCTTGCACCGGGAGAGCCTATATCGCAGAGAAGAGCCAACGCAAATCTCAGAAAGGCCCGAACCATGGCAATTTCGACTGGCGACACCCTCCCCGATGTAACCCTCATGCGTGTGGGCGACGATGGCCCCGAACAGCTTCAGTTGTCGGACATCACAACAGACAAGAAGGTCATAATCCTCGCCATGCCCGGCGCCTTTACGGGAACCTGTACAACAGCGCATATCCCCAGTTTCATCCGCACCAAGGATAAGTTTGACGCAAAGGGCGTCGACGACATCATCTGCATCACGACCAACGACCCGTTTGTGGTAAAGGCATGGAGCGATGCGACAGGCGCCGCCGATGGCGGCATCACCATGCTGGCGGATGCGACCGGCGCCTTCGCCGAAGCGATCGGAACAAAGATCGATGTGCCTCCGGTTGGTCTTTATAGCCGGTCCAAGCGGCTTGCCATGCTGGTAGATAAGGGCAAGGTCGAGATCCTGAACCTCGAAGACAATCCCGGCGTCTGCGACGTCTCCGGAGGCGAAAGCATGCTCGAGGCCATGGGATAATCCCCTAGCCCGCGAGGCTGTCCATCTTGCGGGCGAGTTTCACATCAAGTGTGCTCAGACCATCCACATCGTGGGTGGTCAGAATCACATTCACAGTCTTATAGACGTTGTCCCATTCCGGGTGGTGGTTCCATTTCTCGGCCCAGATTGCAACTCGGGTCATCCAGCCAAAAGCATCTGCAAAGTCGTCAAAGACGAATGTTTTCTTGATGGCATCGCGGTCCTCCTGCATCGACCAACCGCTTGAGATCAGGGGTTGCAACAAAGTGGCCCTTGTTTCATCGCTCAGTTTTTCGGTCATTGCTGTTCCTCCACTTGAACACGCTTGAAAGGGCCGTAATCAGTCAGAACCTCGATCTCTTCCTCGACCGCTTCGCGTTCGGCTTCAAGATAGCGAGCAATGGCATCCGAAAAGCCCTCATCCGCGACCCAATGCAGCGAATGTGTCTGCGTAGGCAGATAGCCCCGCGCTAACTTATGCTGCCCTTGGGCCCCGGCCTCGACCCGGGCCAATCCGTGGCGGATGGCAAAGTCGATGGCCTGATAATAACACAACTCGAAATGCAGGCAGTCATGATGTTCAGTGCAACCCCAATACCGGCCATAAAGGGTCTCCGCCCCAATGAAGTTCAGGGCCCCCGCAACGTACCGTCCATCACGCTCGGCCAAGGCCAGCGCCATATCATCGCGCAGATGCTCTTGCGCAAGATCAAAGAACCGGCGGGTCAGATAGGGCGTGCCCCATTTCCGGGCGCCGGTGTCCTGATAGAAGGTCCAGAACGCATCCCAGTGTTCCGGCTGAAGATCGTCTCCGGTGAGCATGTGGATTGACCCGCCAAAACTCTGTGCGTTGGCCCGTTCCTTTCGGATATTCTTGCGTTTGCGGGAATTCAGACTGGCCAGAAAATCATCGAAGCTTTCGTATTCCGCGTTCAGCCAATGAAACTGCTGGGTGGTGCGGGGCAAAAGCCCCATGCGCTCGCCCCCGCATCGTTCATGCTCGGTGCAGAACGTGACGTGCAGCGACGATAAACGGTTGTTCGCCGCAAGCTGTACCGCCCCCTGAACGAGCGCGGAAAACGCAACGTCGGCAAAGTCCGGATGTGTCAGAAACCGGCGCCCCGTGGCGGGGGTGTGCGGCACCGCGATCTGCAGCTTGGGGTAATACCGTCCGCCAGCACGCTCGTAGGCATGGGCCCAGTTGTGGTCAAAGATGTACTCGCCCTGACTGTGGTTCTTGGCATACATCGGCGCCACACCAATGACCTGGCCAGCCAGTCGCGCCGTCAGATACTGAGGCTGCCAACCAGTTCCGGGGCCAACTGACCGGCTGTCCTCGAGCGCTTTGAGGAAGCGATAAGTCGTGAAGGGGTCGTGCGGCCGACCGCCTTCAGCTGCTTCGGGGCAGGCGCACGCATCCCAGTCCTCCGACGCGATTTCCGAGAGGCTCGGCAGTATCTCGATTTCGATTTCTTGCGTCATGTCTCTCAACGACTAGCTCACGGATCATATCTGGCTCGGCTCAGATGTCGATCAACCGGAAAGGCGGGGAAGATAGCCTTCGAAGGTGACATTATCGGCGTATCGACGCGCGCTGGCTTCTTCTGCCTCAGACCGGATCGTCCAGCATAAAACTGCGGCACCGGATGAACGCAACTGTGCCACACGCGGGCGGGCAAGATCGGCAGCTTCGTGACTGATAAAACTGGCGCGCGATGGCACGTAATCCGGTATCTCGCGCAGTTGATCGCAGCGCTTTGTCTTAAGCGGCCAATCCTCTGGGCGATAGGCGCTGGTGACTAGCCCGCGCGGCACCTGCGGTACAAGCTCTGCCATCAGGGCCACGGAGTGAGGATTGAAAGACATAACCGCGATCGCGCCAGAGGCACAGTTCAAAACCTCTGCCACGGCGTGTTCCAACGGGCCAACGTCGGTTCCCATGCTGCCGTCCTGATCCTTGATTTCGACCAGCAAAGGAACGCGACCATCGACTAGTGCAACAACCTCGCCAAGTGTGGGAATTCCTTCGTTGCCCCCTTTCAAACTGATCTGTGCGAGGTCGGTGGCAATTCGCTGCCCGACCGCCCCAACATCTTCCGTAAGCCGCCGCAGGTCGTAGTCATGAAATACCATGGCCTGACCGTCAGCGCTGAGTTGCACGTCGATCTCGATGCCATATCCGTAATCGATAGCCGCCTGGATCGCGGCGCGGCTGTTTTCCGGTCTACCGGCATCAAGATCGTGAAGCGCCCGATGCGCGATCGGGCGCTTGATGAAGTCGGGCGGGATTTGCAGACTCATTCGATCTCGAAAATGCCCTCGATCTCAACAGCCACGCCCAGCGGCAGCGCGACAGCAGAAACAGCGGACCGTGAGTGCCGCCCTGCATCGCCCAGTGCATCGACCAGGAAATCCGACGCACCGTTGATCACCTTGGGCTGATCGGTGAAATCAGCGGTCGAGTTCACGAAACCGGTCAGCTTGATGACCCGCTTGAGCCGGTTGATGTCACCGCCGCATGCCGCTTTGACCTGAGCCAGCAGACTGATGGC
>JBCAZO010000389.1:0-3113 GCA_038532975.1 Pseudomonadota bacterium | reverse complement strand
CTTTGCACGATTTCTATTTCTTCAGCATTGGGCATCGAATTTTCCAGAAGCTTGAGCGCTGCCTTCGCGTTGTCTGGTGACGGAACATGTTTCGGTAATTTTGGTACGATCAGAATCCAATTGTCAGACATAGCTTGCGCCTCAGCATACATTTCGGCGGCCCAAATAGCAGACTTTTGGGAAACGTGCAGCATCGGTCAAAGTGGGCTCAAAGTGGACATTCGCTGCATTAGTGTTCTTCACTTGATTTCGTTTGGTGGGGCAGGGAGGTTGCGGTCTATGTTCCCTGTTGGCCGAATTTGTTTCGCTGATGTTCGTACTTAAATTCCCTGTTTTTGGATTTAGGGAATTCGCCTGTAAGGTGCTGATATTACTATGCGATGCTTGATGCTATAAGTAGTTTTTGGCTATTTTCTCAATTTTTCCCTGTATTTTCCCTGAAAATAGGGAATTACAGCGCAAGACTGGATAGCTCGAGACTGCGTGCACTGCCAATTTAAAACCAGTTTTGTTTTCAAATATTTCAGTGTGGCCATATGTGTTACCTGATACTGATGGGGTCGTTTTGGAAGCCATGTCATTTGCAGTCTTTGGCCACAATTCAGCCCTCCTATTGCCATTATTTTGCCGGGTTTCGCCCATAGCGTGCCTTAGTCTAACGACTCGCGTGCGAGGCGTAGGATAATCACGTGGGGGCGTGAAACAAACACCGTGGGTGGTGAGGGTAGTGCTGCTATGACGGATACCGCAGGTTCCATGCCTATGGGGCATCCGCGCGCCGCAAATCGGCGGCCGTCGCGGGATAAGATGCTCATGGAAACACCAATAATTGAAGATCCGAATTCTCCTCAGATGACGGCGATGATCAAGTCGATGTTGCTTGATCAAAAACGCGAAGAGCGTCAGCGCCGCCTACCTGAACTGTCCCCGCCCGAAGTGGAACCAAGTCCAGCGCAGCCTGACAAGGCCACAGATGGCAAGCTTACGAAACTGGATGTGTCCAAACTTGTGCCGAGCATGCCGGCATTGCGACCAAAGCGGACCACGATGTTCGATGACGATGTGCCCGTACAGCAGCCGATTGAATTGGATGGGGAAGACGAGTTGCTTTCGCAGGATCCATTGATGGCTGAACCAGAAGATATTATCACGCCTGAAGACATTGCAGAGGTTATTGAGGAAGACAGAAAAGCGCGGGATAGGCCAAAGAAAGATTATGGCCCTATGATCAAGGCGCATGTTGCCACGCTCAAGTCTCACGCCGGTAAGATCTGGACCCATGCTCGCAAGATCAAGGCAAAGCATGTCTTTCTCACTTTTGCAGCGCTAATTGTGATTTTGCGCCCGTGGCTCGTCCTGGGTGTGACAGTTACTTTACTGATGGTGTTTGCGATCACCTACCTGTCGCTTGGGCATGAGCGGTTTACCGAAATTCTTCTTGCGCGCTGGCTGCGCTTCAAAAAGCGCAACCCTCAGAAAGCTGAACAATATTTCACCAAGGCAACGCAGCTTGTCGAGCAGTACAATGCCAAAGTAGCGCGTCTACCGAAGGCTTTGGCAGAGCGGTTGACCCTGCCGGACTTGGCAGAGTT
The DNA here is from genome assembly GCA_038532975.1 of Pseudomonadota bacterium. Lineage (GTDB taxonomy): Bacteria > Pseudomonadota > Alphaproteobacteria > Rhodobacterales > Rhodobacteraceae > Roseovarius. The sequence goes on along the minus strand of JBCAZO010000389.1, from coordinate 1,521 downwards.
GGAGAAGGAAGACGATCGCCCCGATCCCTTTGACAGACTGGCTGAGCAGGCACAGGACATCTAGTCCCGGCATATAGGCAACAGGGCCGCCTCGGTGTGGGATCGTGGCGGCTCTGCTCTTGAATTCATCTGTCTTGCGACGTATGTCACCCCCTGAACTCGGCCCTTTCAAACGGTGGATCCCATGGCAGGCACCAACCCGCTTCAGTTTATTCAGCAAGTTCGTGCAGAAGTTGCCAAAGTCATTTGGCCAACCCGGCGCGAAGTTTTGTTGACGACCATCATGGTGTTCATCATGGCGGCTCTGACGGCCGTGTTTTTTGCCTTGGTCGATCTTCTGATCCGCAGTGGACTTGAGGGGCTTTTGGGGCTCTTCGGCTAAAGCGCAAAAATCCCTGTCTGCGGCCTTGAAAAGAAGGGCGAAGAGGGGTAATTCAGCCCACATTCCGATACAGCGCGCGGCGATTCGAGCCCGCGCGCTGATTTGTTTCATCGGGGTGGTTTGGGCCAAATGCCTGAATGAACAGAGAATTCCGGCCGCGCGCCGATAACAAAAGATGTGGGGTCCAGCATGGCGAAACGGTGGTACTCAGTGAGCGTTCTCTCGAATTTCGAGAAGAAAATCGCAGAGCAAATCCGTCAATCCGTGGCCGATCAGGGCCTTGAGGATGAGATCGACGAAGTGCTTGTGCCGACCGAAGAGGTGATCGAGGTGCGGCGGGGCAAGAAGGTCACGACCGAACGGCGGTTCATGCCAGGCTATGTGTTGGTGCATATGGAAATGTCGGATCAGGGCTATCATCTGATCAACTCGATCAACAAGGTCACGGGCTTCCTTGGTCCGCAAGGACGCCCGATGCCGATGCGGGATGCCGAGGTTCAAGGTATCCTGGGCCGCGTGGAAGAAGGGGCCGAGGCACCGAAGCTGATGATCAGCTTCGAGGTTGGTGAGAAGGTCAAGGTCAACGATGGCCCGTTTGAGGATTTCGATGGCATGGTCGAAGAAGTTGACGAGGACAATCAGCGTTTGAAAGTGACGGTCTCGATCTTTGGTCGTGAGACGCCGGTAGAATTGGAATATACGCAGGTAACAAAGCAGACCTGAGCCGCGGTCCAACTCTCAGTTTGGAACGAAAATTAGAACCCTGGCTTTCGGCTGGGGTTTTCTTTTTGCTCCACTCTAGTGGTGACTCTTTCATATTTGGCGATTCAAAGGTTAACGCCCTTATTTTGCAGGGATTTGAACGTCGGTATTGCATCGGTGTCACGTCGGTATTGCGTCGGTGCCGTATCGACAAAAGCCGTAGGTTAATGCGCCGCGACGGGTGCGACAGGTTGGATGCAACAAAATCCTTAAGTTGAGTTAACCGAAGTGGACGAGTCCGAAGTGTTGTGCGTTCCGGCCGGTGCCCGTCAACGGCGCTTTCAGGATTTGTTCACCAAATGCTGATGCAATCGTGATTAGCCATCTGGCACGAAACCGTCATCATTGATGCAGTTTTGATCGTGCACATGAAAGGT
>JBCAZO010000388.1:0-3115 GCA_038532975.1 Pseudomonadota bacterium | reverse complement strand
GACGCTCGAAATCTCGGTAATGATGGCGCAGTTCCCGTCCAAGGAAATCGCGCAACTCAGCTATGAGTTCCGCACGCTGGGCCTAGGCTATGCCAATATCGGCGGTCTCTTGATGAATATGGGTCTCGGCTATGACAGTGAGGAAGGCCGCGCGCTCTGTGGCGCACTGACTGCGGTGATGACCGGAGTGTCCTATGCCACATCGGCGGAGATTGCCAAGGAGCTTGGCCCGTTTGCAGGCTACGAGCGCAACAAGGACCACATGCTGCGCGTCATGCGCAATCACCGCAACGCCGCCTACGGCGCGACAGAGGGCTACGAAGAGTTAGCCGTAAAGCCGGTTCCGCTTGATCTGGCCAACTGCCCCGACAACCGTCTCGCCGACCTTGCGATGGCCAGCTGGGATGAGGCGCTGAAGCTGGGCGAAAAGCACGGCTACCGCAACGCACAGGCCACCGTGATTGCGCCTACGGGCACCATTGGTCTGGTGATGGATTGCGATACCACCGGGATCGAGCCGGACTTCGCGCTGGTGAAATTCAAGAAACTCGCCGGTGGCGGGTACTTCAAGATCATCAACCAGTCTGTGCCCGCAGCCCTTGAAAAGCTGGGCTATGGCAGTGCGCAGATTGAAGAGATTGTCGCCTACGCCGTGGGCCACGGCACCATCGGCAATGCGCCTGGTGTCAACCACACCTCGCTCACAGGCCACGGGTTTGGTCCCAATGAGCTGGAGAAAATCGACGCCGCCGTCGGCAGCGCCTTTGATATCCGGTTTGTCTTCAACCAATGGACGCTGGGCGAAGAGTTCTGCCAGAACGTGCTGGGCATCCCTGCGGAGAAGTTGAATGACCCAACCTTCGATCTTCTGGCAAGCCTCGGCTACTCAAAAGCCGATATAGAAGCCGCAAATGACCATGTGTGCGGGACCATGACGCTCGAAGGCGCGCCGCATCTGGCCGAAGAGCACTACCACGTCTTCGACTGCGCCAACCCCTGCGGCAAGAAAGGCAAACGCTTCTTGTCGGTAAATTCCCACATCGACATGATGGCCGCCGCGCAATCGTTCATCTCGGGCGCGATTTCCAAGACGATCAACATGCCCAATGACGCCACCATCGAGGATTGTCAGGCCGCCTATGAGCGCAGCTGGCAGATGGGGATCAAGGCCAACGCGCTTTATCGCGACGGCTCCAAGCTCAGCCAGCCTTTGGCCGCAGCACTTGTTGAAGATGATGACGAGGCCGCCGAGGTGCTTGAGACTGGTACGCCACAGGAAAAGGCGCAGGTGCTGGCGGAGAAAATCGTCGAGAAGGTGATCGTCAAGGAAATTGTCAAATCGCACCGCGAGAAAATGCCTGAGCGGCGCAAGGGGTATACCCAAAAGGCGACCGTGGGCGGGCACAAGGTTTATCTTCGCACAGGCGAGTATGAGGATGGCCAGCTTGGCGAGATCTTCATCGACATGCACAAAGAGGGCGCGGGTTTCCGGGCGATGATGAACAACTTCGCCATCGCGGTGTCGGTCGGCCTGCAATACGGCGTGCCGCTGGAGGAATTCGTCGATGCCTTCACGTTCACGAAATTCGAGCCTGCGGGCATGGTGCAGGGCAATGACAGCATCAAGAATGCCACCTCGATCCTCGATTACATCTTCCGCGAACTGGCGGTGAGCTACCTGGATCGCACCGACTTGGCGCATGTCAAACCCGAAGGCGCATCTTTCGATGACCTTGGTCGTGGCGAAGAGGAAGGTGTGAGCAATATCAAGGAGATGTCAGGCGAAGCTGCGACAAACTCTCTGGAAGTGCTCAAGCAGATCAGCTCCACCGGCTACCTGCGCAAGCGGCTTCCTCAGGAATTGGTTGTGCTCAATGGCGGGCAATCCGTCGGGGCCACAGCCCTGGCCGGGGCTGACCCAGAAGTGGCACTGCAAACGCTGGTGCCGGAAACCGCAGAGGCCGCGGTTGCGGTCAGTGCGTCAGTTACCACCACAACCACAACTATGGACGCGGCCACCAAGGCCAAGATGCAAGGCTACGAGGGGGATCCTTGCGGCGAATGCGGAAACTACACGCTGGTGCGCAACGGCACCTGCATGAAATGCAACACCTGCGGCGCGACAAGCGGGTGTAGCTAACGAAATTGAGAGTTGGTGGGGAGCGGTGCGCGAACACCACCCCCCAGCTCGTCCCCCGCTTCACCAACGCGGGCGAGGGACAAAGCAGATGGCCAAAGCTGGCCGTATGAAAGGAGTAAACACGGTCGAACGCTGCGATCAATGACGCGCTGCTCATCTCGCAAAGATACATGGCGATACAGTGAACATACACGAGTTGCCAACAGGTCTTTGTGGAAAAGTGGAGGGTCTTACTATGACTCGACGCAAGAACTCGGAGGTTACGAGTGCCAAAGCTGCATCTGCTGCTGCAAAGGTACTTAGAAACCCGAAGTCTTCAAAAGCTGCCAAGACGGCAGCAGCGTCGGCGCTTACGCAGCGTCCGAACAAGCGCAGAAAGTAATTTCTTCGCAGATTAACGCGCACCCAAGCGCGCAGGGACCGGCCGGTGTCCCCAAGATAGCCGCCGGTCCCGACGAAATCGGGCAAGACGCAGACAAGCGTCGCCCAAAGCCACACGGGGCGGGTGCGCTCGCCCCTGACGGCGCTCAGGCCGCAGGCAGAAACCGGGCGGTACAAATAGTGAGCCTGAGTGGCGAAACTCTGACCGGGGGGCTTTATGCCCCCCGTTTTTCTTTTGTTATTTACGCTTGCGCCATTCTTCCCAGACAAATGGGTAGACCCAGGCGCAGTCATGCGTGGCGCTGAGCGCCTCGCGAATGCTATCGCGCTTGGCGATGAAGCTTTCGTCAAAGAGGTGAAACTGCACCTGCAGCTTGTCCACCCGCGCCATAACACCGTTTTCGATCAGCGCAGGCAAAAGATCATATTCGCCGCCCTCGATATTCATCTTCATCAGTTCGATGGCGGGAATATCATGTGCCTCGAAAAACTCCTGAACGGCATGAATAGGAGCCTCAATATCGCGCCCGCCATCTGCCACCGCAGACGACGCATTGTCAGCATCCGACAGCTTCATGGTGTCCGCCTTTGACC
>JBCAZO010000387.1:0-3118 GCA_038532975.1 Pseudomonadota bacterium | reverse complement strand
GACAGGCTTGTCTCCAACCCGTCCGAGACCATACATTTTCAGCCGATCCACAAACCCACTTCGGATGGCTTGGATCAGCTGAAAATGCATGGTCTCGGACGGGTTGGAGACAAGCCTGTCGTTTTCATGCAAAAGCCAGTTGTTCTTGTCCTTCGCGGAAAGACCATATTCCAGCAGCAACTCCAGGCAGGTATTATCGGGCGTGAAACACCGGTTATAGGCGGCTTGGCTGTCATTGGGGTTGGCTCCGCGATCTAAGAGTGCGCGCGCAAATGGCACCATGTCTGGATGCTCCGGCTGATTGACCGGGCCGCCTTCGCCCTCGCCAAATACTCCTGTCAAAGCGGTAAACTTGTACTGACCGCCCCACATGTAGTGTGCATTCGCATCCGCCCCGCGTTCCAGAAGAACCTGCGCTGCGGGAAGGCTCGACCGTCTGGGAAGACGCGCGTAGGCGGCGTACATGATCGGGGGCCAGTTGAAATAGCCCCCGGACGTGTTGGCAAGTGTTGGCGTTTGATCAAGCCAAAGCGCCACTTTTGCGGCGTCTCCAATGGCAGCAGCGGTGTAGATATTGGCCTCGGCAATCTCGGGATGTTCATCCAAAAGCGCTGCTGCCTCTTCAAACCGTTTGGGTCCGAAATTCGGCACGTCACCATAGGCCACAGTCACCAGATCGAGAAACCGGTTTGTCAAAGTATCGCCCGAGTGATCCTGCACACCCTCCACATGCGCTTTCAGCCGCGCCCAACTAGAGAACCCATGGCCGCGCGCAATGACAAGCTGCGCCTGTTGGAGAGAAATAGAGCCGGGATCACCAAAATAGGGACCCACTTGATCGAGTGCGGCGGGGTCCTGGGCGCGCACAGATTTTAAAAGCGTTTTCGCGCGCTTTTTGAGCTGCTCAAGATTGGCACGGACGGGAAGTGGGGTGATCGTCATGATCGGCCTCCTTTCAAAACGTCCGGTATCCGCGCCCTCGGACCTGAAAAGAGGTTCGAAAGAAGTTTGGGTCGTGTGAACAGATGGGCTTGGCCCTTCCCGCGGATCAGGTGCCGTCTGACCGACAAGGGCAGTGTGCCATGGATCGCCCGAAGCACAAAGTCAGAAGTTTTACAGTTGAAAAAGGCAGAGCGTTGCTTAGCCGCGCGGCATCTTCAGGACGACGTTCCGACCGCCTTTGACATAGCGGATTTCGCTGTCCCCAATCGCAGACACGCGGCCACCATCAAGGCGGTCGCCAACCTGCACTTTCTTGTACCGGCCACTGGGCAAACGCACGAGCGCCCGGCGGTTGGATTGCGACCCATAAACGCCAATGAGGTTCACACGGCGCAGTTTCAAAACGTTTTGCTCGGTCGCGGCTCGGGCCACCGTGGTCGCGGTTGGCGCGCTGGGCGCTACACGCTGGTTTGAAGGCACAACTGCGGCGGTTTGCACGGCCTGCTGAGCTTGTTGCTGGCTGCGCTGCACTATTTGCGCGATGTTGCGTGGGCGCGTTTTAGGCTTGCGCGATGTGGCCACAGCTTGCGCAGTGGCTCCGGCAAAGGGATCAGGTTGCTGCACAACAGCCGCAATGGCCGCCTCAACCGCGGCATTGTCAGGCGTTACTTCCACTCCCGCTGTAGACGCTGCCGCGACTTGCTCTGCCAGTTCTTGTGCGCTTTGCGGTCGCAGTTTCGGCCGCAGAGATGCCAACTCTGACCGGGTGAGACCACCTAGGTTTTCGCGCTCGTTTTGTTCAGAGAGATCCCCGGGCCTTGGCTTGGGCCTGATTTCAGCCAACCTTGCGATTTCCGGGTCGAGCGGAACAACCGTCTCGCCATCGGTCACAAGCTGCGCAGGTGGATCAGGCCGTGTGCCGGGAACCAGGCGCGGCTGGCCGGCAAAGACCTCCACACCGTTAGGTGTAGTCGACCCATTCGGTGTGGCGCGCACGAACCCGCGCTCATCAAAGGCAAACTCGGTGTCCGCTGCGGGTGGGTCAAGAAGCGTTCTGGGGCGGACATCGCCTTGCAATGCGCCGACCTCTGGCAGGGCCACGGCATCCTGTTCCGTTACTTTAGGATCAATCGACGTGAGATAAAAATCCTCAAGCGGGATGCTTTCCGGTGCCACAGGCGCATCAGGCGCGCGCTGCCAGACACCGGTTACAGCGTATCTTGCACGGGCCTCATCTGGGCTGAGCTGTGCCGGACGCGCCTCAGGCTGTGCATCACGCGGTGTTTCGTCCAGATCCAAGGTTCCACCTGGAAGTGCCGCGACCGTCGTGCCAAAATCCTCGGTCTCCAGGGTAAATTCTGGCTCTTCCTCGATGAGATCTTCAACCGCGTCCGCGTCGGCTCCGGGAGCAGAGGCCACGTTGGTCGTATCAGGTTCGCTACGCAGGAAACGCGATAACCCGTCATCGAGGAAAATCGACGCCCAGGCCGCAACACCCACAAGGAATATGAGCAAAGCGGCCGTCAGCATCACACCAAGGAACTTTGGTTTGCCGCCAACGTGCACAGGATCACGCGCGCCGAAAATTGTCATGCGTTGACGTTCGTCGTCATTCTCTTCAGCATCGCGTCGTTCGGGCGTGCGATCCGAATACCGTGCTGCGGCACGGGCAATCAGTGCATCACGTTTAGAGGCAAAAGACGGCTCTGCCGCCGGATCGGGCGCGGCGGGCACAGACGCCATGAGGCGCTCTTCACCTGAGGGGCTGAGCGAAGCGCCAATACGTGTGGCCGTCTCATGAGAGATGGCCATCTCCGGCGCTCTAGGAACGTTTGGTATCGGTTCGGGTTCAGGTTCGGGCGGCGTGACGGTCAGCGGCGGTTCACTGCGTTCGGGCACGTCCGGCTCTGCCGCCTTCGCGGGCTCAGGGGTCTCAATCTTGCGCGTGGCGCCGGTGAGCTTGGGGGCAGCACCCACATCATCACGGCGTGATGCACGGATCGAGGTAAAGGCAACAGCGGCTTCTTTGGCCTCGTCCGTTTCGTCCGTGTTTTCCGAGTCAGTTTCGTCAATAATCGCAACGTCTTGTTCGTCGTTCGGCTCTGCCTCGGATTTGGCCTCAGCCACCGAAGTGCTATCCGCCTCTGGCGTTTCGTTGGCCACATCCTCGAGTTGA
>JBCAZO010000386.1:0-3119 GCA_038532975.1 Pseudomonadota bacterium | reverse complement strand
CGCTACCATGAGGTTGAATGCCTCGGGAAGCGTTCCCGTTGCATAGGCCATCAGGATATCGTCCGTCAGGTGATGATTCATCTCATTAACGTCTTTCATCGTCATCACTTCACTTCATTGCGTGGCGCAGTCTCTCTAACGCCAACCTAATCCTCGATTTGATCGTGCCCAGTGGCAGACCAGTTTCAGCTGCGATTTCGGAATGTGTCAGCTCTCCGAAATAAGCTTTTTCAATCAGTTCCCGCTGCGCGGAAGGCAACGCGGCCAGCGCCTTGCCCAGTGTTTCAGTCTCCTGCTGCAGGGCCATCACATCGGCCTGCTCAGGTTCCTCTTCGGGGCCCCAGCCCAGATCTTCCGGCTCGGGGCGGCGCTGCTTGCGCAGAACGTCAATCTTCCTATTCCGCGCGATGGTGAAAATCCAAGTTGCCACCGACGCCCGCGCGGGATCAAACATGTGGGCCTTGTGCCAGCAGGTCGCCATGACCTCCTGCGTGCACTCTTCGGCCAGCGAGGCATCAGCCCCGGACTTCATTAAGAAGCCTTTTACGCGCGGGGCAAAGTGCCCAAACAACTCGGCAAAGGCTGCCTGATCCTTGTGGTCGCGGATACGGGTCATTTGATCGACCCACAGCATCCGTACACCATTATTGTATTCCATGCTCGTCTGCCCATGCCTATTTGACGCGGTCGATCCCCGGTTTCGCAAACCGACGTCCGACTTGGTGTTTGGCTCAGGCGTTTCTATTCCGACGAACATGTCTCGTCTACGCGGTGTCACAACAACCGGATCAAAAATATTCTTCGGCGCAAGAGCATCCGAAACCGAATGCAGGACGTATAGATCTCAGACAAAAAGAAGTGGACGGAAACAAGAATGCCTTTCGAAGCCCCGATCGTTGGCCGCAAGAGGATCGCTGTTGTTGGCGGTGGAATCTCCGGGATGGGAGCAGCCTACACGCTTAGCAGCGCGCACAACGTCACTCTGTTTGAAGCTGAGCCGCGGCTCGGCGGCCATGCACGCACGGTGGTGGCCGGAAGTAAAGGCGACCGGCCTGTCGATACAGGTTTCATTGTCTTCAACTACGGGACGTATCCATACCTCACCGCATTGTTCGATGAGTTGGATGTGCCGGTTACATTATCCAACATGAGCTTTGGAGCATCGATCGATGGCGGAAGGCTTGAATACGGACTTGCCAACCTCTCCGCCGTCTTTGCGCAGCGTCGGAATTCGGCAAATCCCAGCTTTCTGCGGATGATCCGCGATATCCTGTATTTCAACAAGAACGCGCTGCGCATCGCCAACGAAAACCGCACACGAACTGTCGGTCAGTTTCTGAATGTCCTCGGAACGGGCCAGTGGTTTCGCGATTACTATCTCTTGCCCCTGACCGGCGCGATCTGGTCAACACCGACCGAGAGGATCATGGATTTCCCGGCACACGCCATGATGCAGTTCATGGAAAACCATGCGTTGCTGCAAAACTCGGACCAACATCAGTGGTACACGGTTGACGGCGGATCGACGCAGTATGTGCGACGGCTCGAAGACGCCATGATCCGCAACGGCACCAACATCCGGTGCAAAGCGGCCGTTCAGGCCATCAGACGTGCGCCTGGTCTCGTCCACTTAAAGACCTGGGGCGGTGAGTGGGAGACGTTCGACGAAGTTGTCCTGGCCACTCATTCTGACGACAGCCTTGGTATGCTGGCAGACCCAACACCGCAGGAAAGGGCCGCTTTGGGATCAGTCTCATACCAGCCCAACGACATCGTTCTACACGCCGATACCTCGATTATGCCGAAGCGGAAACAGGTGTGGTCAAGCTGGGTTTACACAGAAGACAAAAACGCACAATCGGATCGGATCGACCTTACCTACTGGATGAATTCCTTGCAGCCGATCCCGCATGACGATCCGCACTTCGTCACGCTCAACACCAAGCGGAGCATCCGGGAAGAGCTGGTTTATGACCAGGTCACCCTGCGCCACCCGGTTTACGATCTCGAGGCTCTGGCAGCGCAGGATCTGGTGCGGGCGTTTAATGGTGCGAATGGTACGTGGTTCTGCGGAGCATGGATGCGGCATGGCTTCCATGAGGATGGGCTGACCAGTGGCATCGATGTTGCGGACGCCATTCTGAGAACACCGCGCATGGCAGTGGCTGCAGAATGACGCAAGTCGATCATATCATTGGCCAGACATATCATGGCCGGAAGGGAGCGGTGTCAAACGCGTTCCGATATTCGGTGGATTATGTGCTGCTCAATGCGGAACAGGCCGTGCGTACGCCCAGTCTTTTCCGTCGTAACCGCCGCGGACTTACGTCGCTTCACGACGTGGATCATGGTGGCGCGCCGGGCAACGGAAAAGGCGCCCGCTGGGTGCGTGATGTCCTGGAACAGCATCAGATACGCGACATCGAAACCGTCGAATTGTTGGCACAGCCCCGTGTGATGGGACACGTGTTCAACCCGGTCAGTTTCTGGCTTTGTAGACGGTCGAGCAATCTAATTGCCGTTGTTGCCGAGGTCACGAACACCTTTGGCGAGCGTCACAGCTACCTGGTTCATCATCCTGATCAACGACCCATCGAAGCGTCCGACAGGATGAGCGCGACCAAGATTTTATATGTGTCCCCCTTCCAACCGGTCGAGGGTGGGTACGAGTTCCGCTTCGACATCTCGGATGAACGTATCGGCATTTGGATCGATTATTCGCAGGCACACGGCGGCCTTATCGCAACCCTCACGGGCCAGCGCACACCACTCACGAACAGCTCTATCATCCGGGCCTTGTTGCGCCGCCCCTTTGGATCACGGCGCGTTTTGGGTCTGATCCACTGGCAAGCGCTCAAACTTTGGTGGAAGGGCGCAAAGTACCGCGTTCGCCCCACGCCACCGGCAAGGGAGGTCTCCAGGTGATCAACACGGCCCCGCAAAGACTGTCAGCCTACGCGGTGTTTGCCGCGTTGCTCGCGTCGGCGGGGCTTCCGATCTATATTCATGCACCCAAGTTTTATGTCGACGAGTACGGCGTATCCCTGGCCGCCCTGGGGGCTGTTCTTTTCGGCCTGCGGTTGATCGACGTCGTTCAGGACCCCTTCTTTGGTCGGTTA
>JBCAZO010000385.1:0-3120 GCA_038532975.1 Pseudomonadota bacterium | reverse complement strand
TGAGGCAGCGGGCAGTGATGACGAATAATAAACCCAGACGCCGGGCGCGTTTGGCTCTATGGATGATCAGCAGTTCTGTTGGTCTGTCGGCCTGTTCGACCGAAGAGCCTTTTACCGCGCCCTTCTTTAATTTCGCCCCATCCTACCAATCCGGTATTGAGGCCGCACCGGTGCTCTTGACCAACGATGCCTGGTGGGAAGATTTACACGACAAAACCCTCAATCATCTGATTGATAAGGCGCTCGATGACAATATCGATCTGGCCATCGCGCGCGAGCGTGTGGTCGAGGCCCATGCCAATCTCGAAGGCGTGCCTCCCTTAGGCGAGGTCACCCCGTCGGCCAGCATACAGCGCGGAGAGACCGCCGGGATCGCCACCTCCTCTGAGACAAGCGCAGAGGCGGCTGTAGGCGTCTCGTGGATGTTTGACCCCTATGGCATGCGTAGACAGCAGATCCAGGCCGCAGGCGCGCGTGTCGAGGTCGCAGGGGCCGAGGTGGATGCAGCCCGCTCGCTCATTATCCTCAACATGGCCAGCGCCTATATCAATCTGCGCTTCAACCAGCGTCTGCTGGAGCTGCGCAAACGTCAGCTCGCCTCACGGCGCCAGACCGTGGATCTGACACGCAAGCTCTTTGATCAGGGATCGGCCATCAAGGTCGAACTCACCCGCACCGAGGCGCTTCTGGCTGAAACCCAGTCGCAGATCCCGCCGCTGGTGGCGGCCGTGCAAAGCCTGAAAAACGACATTGCGATCCTGGCCGGGGTGGCGCCGGGGCAGCTGGGTATCAATCTGGATGGACATGTGCATCAGCCGCATCCCAAGATGCCAGCCAATATCGGTATTCCCGCTGATATCCTGCGCAACCGCCCTGACCTCAGGATCGCTGAGCGGAATTACTATGCCGAGGTCTCTGATATTGGCGTGGCGCGCGCCGATCTTTTCCCGCGGCTGTCGCTCTCGGGCTCAGTAGGCCCGGCCCGGCGCGAGGGTGTGACCGAGCTGGAATACTTCTTTGGCCCCTCGATCGTGTTCCCGACGCTGCTCAACAACAGCCTCAAGGCCAATGTGGCCGTGCAGGTCAGCCAGGCGCGCCAGGCGCATGAGACGTGGAAATCGACTGTGTTGAGCGCGCTTGGCGAGGTCGAGAACGCGCTGGCCTCTTATCGCGGCAGCGCAGGCTCTGTCACCCAGGCCCGGCGCAGTGCGCAGCTCTTTGGCTCAGCCCGCAATCTGACCCGTCAATTGGTCGAAAGCGGCGAGGGTACGGTGCGCGAACTCATTGATGTTGAACAAGATGTGGCAAATGCGGACGTCGCTTTGGCCCAGGCTTTGCAACAATTAGGGCAGAATTATGTTGCCCTGCACACCGCTTTGGGTGCGGGCAGCAATGTGAAGGGGGAAAAGGACAGCCCCCGTGTCGCCGAAAAGGAAAACGAAAGCTAACGGTCGATTCGCCGCAAGACGGCTTTAAAACCTGTCAAGAATAATAACTGCGTGGGGGCAAAGACCTCACGTAGAACGCTCCCTTTTTGCTGTCAAGAAATTTTCCTGTGAGGCGCAGGCAAATTACCGCCAATGTCGGCGGCTTTTCACTGACCCGCCCCGGAAGCGGCGTAATTACGCCCCAACTTAACGACATATCAACTCCTGTCGTGCAGGTAACTCACACTGTGCGTATGCAATTTAATAAGGCAGGTCCTTAGCAGGAGTTTTCAAACTATGACGATCTTCAACGTCTCCAATTCATCCCAACTCATGTCAGCCCTGAACCAGGCCAGCGGCGGCGACGAAATCCGGCTTGCCAGCGGGGATTATGGGGAACTGAATCTGAGAAACGTCAATTTCTCATCCGAAGTCACAATCACATCAGCCAATCCAGGATCAATGGCGAGTTTTTCCAAGCTGCGTATGGACGATGCGTCTAACGTGACTTTTGACGCCATAAAATTCGACTACGACTATTCTAATGGCGATAACACGAATATTAGCAAATTCCGCATTGAAGACAGCAGCAACATCAAGATCCTCAATTCGGTTTTTGATGGAGACACGCTGAGCGGAAGCGGCACGTCGGGAGACGGTGCAGGCTACGGTCGTGGGCTTCATGTTGTCGGATCGGAAGGTGTCGATATCATCAACACCGAGTTTCATTCCTGGTGGAAGGCGCTGAATATCGGGACATCTACTGACGTCAATGTTATCGGCAATAATATTCATGCGATCCGGTCTGACGGGATCAACATTGGCCGCAGCCATGATGTTTTGATTGAAAACAACTACATTCATGATTTCTACGCAGCGATCGGATCCGAAGATCATCGTGACATGATTCAGATAAAGCGGTCGAGCGAAGATGGAAGCAGCGGGATCACCATTCGCAGCAATGTCTTTGACATGGGTGATGGCAACCATACGCAAACTATTTTTGCTGGTGGTGACAATGCCAATCCGAATGACCCGACCGACTGGCACCGCGATATCGTGATCGACAACAACCTGATTTACAACTCGCATACACACGGCATCACATTCAGTCTAACAGACGGGCTGACAGTGACAAATAACACCTTGATCTCGATTCCACGCGAAGGGAAGGGCGGGATCACCATTCCGCGCATTAATATTGGTGATGAATCAAAAAATGTTACGATTGAGAAAAATATCGCAGGTGGTTTGGACCGGTATGATGATGTTACCGGGTGGACTGTTAAAAACAATGTTGAGATTCAAAACTCCGATCCGTCCGATCCAGGATATTACGACGATATCTTCGTTTACTATGCGACCACTGCAAACGACGGTTTTAACCAGTTTGGCATTCAGGATGGCAGTCTTGCCGATCAGCTAAACGCTGGATCAAGCCTGGCTGATCTGCTCCCATTCTCATATGACGAATGGGTTGGAAGCTCCAGCACTGATGTCCCCCCGCCAAGCGGAGATACAGGATCCGGGCAACAGGAAGAGCAAGAAGAAGAACAGCAAGACCAAACGGGATCCGGTTCTGGGACTGGTGAAGATACGTCAGGTGGTTCCGGCGGAACAACGGATTCTGATGATGGAGATACAGGGTCATCAGGCAATTCCGGAGGAGCTGTTGGTGACCAAACTGGGGTAG
>JBCAZO010000384.1:0-3121 GCA_038532975.1 Pseudomonadota bacterium | reverse complement strand
CCCGTAGCTTGCACGACAGTCAGCTACGGGGTATTCCCCCTGGCGGCTTATTCGACCGGTGCTCATTTACGGCGTTTTCATCGCCTTGATGATGTCGATCCTGAGCCACTATCTTATTCCCAAAAGCCTCAGCCAGTTGCGCCTGCGCCAGACCGAGGTGAGCCAGAACATCACCGCGAAACTCCTGACCGAAGGTGAGTTTCTGCACCCAGCCCCGGGGATTACATTCTACATTCGCGACATCACACCCGAGGGCGAACTTCAGGACGTGTTCCTGTCGGATCGTCGAAATGAGGAAAACCCGGTCACCTATACCTCAACCCAGGCCTATCTTGTGCAGGAAGGTGGCGGCACCAAGCTAGTGATGGTAGATGGCCTGGCCCAAAACCTGCGGACAGATGGCAATCGTTTGTTCACCACGCATTTTGACGACTTTTCCTACGACATCAGCGCGCTGATCACCCGCGATCCAACCAATCTCAATCGCGTGACATTCATGCTCACGAACGACCTTCTGTTTCAGCCCGATGTTGTTGCTGCAGCGACGGGCGCGACCGAACCGCAAATTCTCTATGAGGCACATGGCCGCTTCGCGCAGGCGCTGATGTGCATTGTGGCGGCTCTGGTCGGGTTTTCAATGCTACTGGTTGGCACCTATAGCCGTTTTGGCGTCTGGCGGCAGATTGTGGGTGCCTTTACACTTTTGGTCTTCATCAAACTCATCGAAGGCGGCATCAGCGGTGTGGTCCTGGCACGTGCCAGCGCTTGGCCGTTGATGTATCTGCCTGCGGCGACTGGCGCAGTGATCACCGTGATCCTGCTCTATCTGGCGGCACGCCCTGGAATGCTACACCGGATCTGGCCAAGGCGACGCAATGTTGATCCTCCCTCTGCGGAGGGTGCATCGTGATCCTGCACTACTATTTCGCGCGCAAGTTTTTCTGGATCTTCATGGCCATCACCATGGTGTTTGTGATCCTTCTTGCGCTGATTGATCTGGTCGATGAGCTTCAGGATTTCCCGGACCTGCCGTTTCGCGACGTGCTGGAAATCGTGCTGCTTAACATTCCGCATGCCAATTACGAGATATTGCCACTTGTGATGATCCTTGCAGCCGTTGCGTTATTCCTAAGGTTGGCGCGCTCTTCAGAACTTGTTGTCGTACGTGCCGCCGGTCGTTCGGCTTTGCGGAGCCTTATGGCGCCAGTCACCGTTGCCGCATTAATTGGGATTCTCGCAATCACGCTCTTCAACCCGATCGTTGCAGCGGCATCAAAACGATACAACGATGTGGTCAACGGCCACTTGGGCGGCGGCACCAGTGTTCTGGCAATCGCATCTGAAGGCCTCTGGCTGCGCCAAGGAAGCAGAGATGGGCAAACCGTGATTCACGCAGTGCGAGCCAGCTCAGATGTCAGCACGCTTTATGGCGCGACGTTCATCAACTTTGCGCGTGATGGTCAGCCACTAGAGCGCATTGTGGCAGAAACCGCCTTTCTGGCTCAGGGAGAATGGCAACTGACAGACGCCAAGGTGTGGAACCTGTCGCAAGGCATTAATTCCGAGGCCGAAGCCGAAGTTAAGCCAAGCCTGGCCATCCCTTCGGCTCTGACGCAAGACCGGATCATCGAAAGTTTTGGAAAACCCGAATACATCGCTCTTTGGGATCTTCCGCGTTTCATCAACCAGCTTGAAGAAGCGGGTTTTTCCGCGCGCCGCTACGCGGTCTGGTTCCAGATGGAACTTGCCCGACCCCTCTTTCTCGTGGCGCTCGTAATGGTCGCAGCCGCATTTACCATGCGCCATGCACGGCTCAGCAATACCGGATTGTCGGTCCTAATTGCCGTCATGCTTGGCTTCACCCTGCACTACATTCGCAATTTCGCCCAAATACTAGGCGAGAACGGCCAGATTCCGATTTACCTCGCCGCCTGGGCCCCACCTGTCGCCTCGTTCATGTTGGCAGTTGGCATTCTTCTGCATTTGGAGGATGGATGACGATCCGGGTCTTCATATCTTCTTTGGCGGCAATGGTGTTGCTTTGGACGCAAGCTGCTATGGCGCAATCCGAGGTGCGCGAAACCACGTCTGAAGCGCCAAGCCCTGCCATTCTGGTTGCCGATGATGTCTACCTTGATGGCAGTGAGCAACTGGTCGCGACAGGCAATGTCGAAGCGCTTTACAATGGTCGCAGGCTTTATGCGAGTGAGGTGATTTACGACCGGAACGAAGAGCGGCTGATCATCACCGGACCGATCCGCATTGAAGAGGCAGATGGCAGATTCTTTATGCTGGCCAACAGTGCCGCTCTGGATCGAGAGATGAACAACGGCATCCTGCGTGGCGCGCGCATTGTGATGGATGATCAGATTCAGCTGGCCGCAAATGAGATCGCCCGAGTCAACGGGCGATACAATCAGCTTTACAAAGCGGCTGTGACCTCTTGCCGGGTCTGCAAAACCGGAAGCCCCCCCCTTTGGCAAATCCGTGCGCGGCGGGTTGTGCATGATCAGCAGGAAAAGCAGCTTTACTTTGATGATGCGCAGCTGCGCGTGCTGGATACCCCGATCCTCTATCTGCCGCGCCTGCGCTTACCTGACCCAACCCTTGAACGCGCCACCGGGTTTCTTGTGCCGTCGATCCATAATTCGTCGCTTTTGGGGTTCGGCGTGCGCGTGCCTTACTTTATCAAGATCGGCGACCATAAGGACCTGACGCTCACGCCCTACCTTGCGACCGAAACGCGCACACTTGAATGGCGTTATCGTCAGGCTTTCCAAAATGGCAACATTCAATTCAACGGCGCTTTCAGCAACGACGACGTCGGTCCACGCGACAGTCGCGCCTATGTGTTTGCCAACGGGACATTTCAATTGCCGCGCGACTTTATCCTGCGATTTGATATCGAAACGGTGAGCGATGACACGTACCTTCTGGACTACAACTATTCGCAGAAAGACCGCCTCGACAGTGAGCTTGAGATCGAGCGCGCGCGTCGTGATGAATACATTCGCGGCGCCATCACCGTGTTTCAAACCCTGCGGGATGGTGAAAGCAATGAGACCCTGCCCACCGGCGTGATCAATAGCGAATACGAACGCCGCATCCCTGTCAGAAGTTC